>CAYNRB010000081.1:0-12574 GCA_964399475.1 uncultured Methylomarinum sp. | reverse complement strand
ACTAATTTAGCTTTTATTCATATTTTTAATTGAAATATCAATATATTTATACATAGCCTTTATGTTAGACTTAATATAGAGACAAACTTAAGAAAATAAATAGAACATTTATACCCCCCTCCACAGTTCAATGACATAAAAATTATAACTATCTATCTTGGGAGAGAGATACATGAGCGAAAATTTACTTGATATAGTATGGGTAACAATAGCAGCAATTCTGGTTTTTTTTATGCAAGCAGGTTTTGCATTTTTAGAAAGTGGTCTGGTTCGATCAAAAAACTCTGTAAACGTATTGATGAAAAATTATGTTGATATGTGTTTTGGAGCTGTGGTTTTCTGGATGCTGGGTTTTGGTTTAATGTTTGGTACAAACCCAACTGGATGGATAGGTACAGATCATTTTTTAATTGATGATGCAAGTAACAGTACCTATACTTTTCTTTTTTTTCAGATGATGTTTGCCTCAACAACAGCAACTATTATGAGTGGCGCATTGGCAGAACGAATTCGCTATAGTGCATATATAATCAGCGCAGTTGTATTGACAGCGTTGATATACCCTATTTTTGGTAGTTGGGCATGGGGAGATATGGCAGGTGTAAGTCAAGGCTGGCTGAAAAAACTGGGATTTATAGACTTTGCCGGTTCAACCGTAGTTCATTCGATAGGGGGATGGAGTGCTTTAGCCGGTATTATCGTATTGGGTCCACGATTAGGACGTTTTTCAAAAGTACGTCGACAAGCAGAAACTCAAGCACTTCCAAAGCGCAAAGCTCGCTACATCCCAGGGCATAATTTACCAATGATGACACTCGGTGGGTTCATTTTATGGTTTGGTTTTTTTGGTTTTAATGCAGGCAGTGCATTAGCAGCAGATGCCAGTATCGGTAAAATCGTATTAAATACTCATCTGGCAGGTTGTGGGGGTGTGATCGCTGCGATTAGCACCTTATTTATTCGCGGCAAACCCATATTGATGGGATTTGTGGTAAATGGAGGGCTGGGTGGGCTGGTTTCCATTTGTGCAAGTGCCAATTTAATATCACCAGGCTTCGCCTTATTAACGGGTTTAATTGCTGGTGTGGTCGTTGTTACATCCATGCAATGGCTAGAAGGACTAGGTATAGATGATGCTGTCGGAGCAGTATCAGCACATGGCTTTGCCGGTTTTTGGGGAACATTAGCTGTGGCATTATTCGCAACAGGAGACTTATTTAACTTTCCTCAATTAGGCATTCAATTTTTAGGTGCATTGACCGCTTTTTTATGGTCTTTTCCGATTGCCTGGATAACATTCGTTACTATTGACAAGATATTTATACTTCGAGTGAGTAGCACGGATGAACAACGTGGATTGGATTATGCTGAACATTATGAAGAGGGTTATCCTGAATTTCAACAAGAATTGTTACACCCTGGTAAGGAGTGAGTTATGGGTAAAAAAAAACCACCCAAGCAAATGGTTCTAGGTTGGAGAATAATAAGAAATATTTTGTTAAAAGCGGGAATACCTGAATCACATATGAAGCTACTATCCTCAATTTGGATAGACATCTATCAAAACGACCCCGTGTTTAAACCTGATGTGATAGCACAACGAATTTTATCAGGTATGGAAGACAGCCTTATATCAGAACAAAAACTAAGAGAAAGGCTGGAGATTGCCAAGCGTACATATGCTCATATATTGGTTGATAGGGGGCAGCAAAAAAAGATTCTTGACCCACAAACTGTGGTTTTTAATGCATTGTTAGCAAACATCGTGTTGCGATTAAAAGAAAAAGCAAATGTTTCAGATTTATCTGCTGATTTAATGTCCCAGGTTATGCAACTACCATTGACAGACAATGCGCTAATAGAAGTTAATCGATGGTGCAGTCAATTAATAAACGCAATTCTAGAAGATAACCCATTAAAGATGGATTTAAACAGCATTAAAACCTTGCTACACTTCCTATATATATGGGTCTGCGAAGAATTAGGTTCCTCCACCGCTGATCAATTGTTTGTTGAATCAATTCGAGTTGTTGAAATGTTACCTGAAGCAAGTACATGTTCACCTAAGTCTTTTTTGTGATCATAATTTTTCTTAAAAAGTACAATAGCCTAGAAATCCAGGTAGCATTTGTTGTTATATAGTGCCTGAACGGAAATTCTGAAAGCCTTGCCAGTCAAGAGTTCTAAAGATAATAATGATTTGAAGATTTTGAAATTATCTCAAATAAAAACCAATATTCTGCAAATCATGACAATATTGATATTATTATAAAATTCTTCAAATGAAATTAATCGCTGTAGCCTTTATATTTAAAGGCTTATGGCATTTCCGTTCAGGCACTATATAGGTAGTACAGCGATATCTCGTTCTGATCCCAACTTTTGAAAAAACCTAAGTCTTAATACAGAGGAGGTACACAGCAAAAAACAACAAATAAACTTAAAATAAGACTTAGAATTACAAATATTTTTTTAGAAATTTCTATTGTACAAGTCGTATTATTTATTAACCAAACGCTCACTTAATACAGTTAATAAATATTTCTGTATCAAACTGTTCGGTTTTTCTGAAAGTGTCATTTCAACTAGGAGGCTGTCCGAGAACCAACATATAACTGAGTTGACACACAACATATAGTGTTTTAATTAAATTTTAACACTATATGTTGTGCTGGTTTTTTAAAGATTGCTGTTCTCGGACAGCCTCCTAGATAAACCGAACTATCTCAAGAGATGCATATTCATTCTACACAACGATTGAGATTTTTTTATCAAGATAAAAGGACAAGACTGAGCATCTTAAATACTTGAGAGTGGGCTGAGAAACAAGTCTCTAAAAACAGCTAACACAAACTCGATCAAAGGAACTAAGGCAACACGCAATAAATAACCCACCAATCTTGCTTCCTTTGGCGTTGCCACTTCGGTTACATAGCTCGCTATGTGCCCTACGTAGCAACGCCAAAGGCAAACAAAAATACGTCGCAATATTGGTAGGTTATTTATTGCGTGTTGCCTAAGTCTGTTTTCAACCTGAATTACTGTCTCAATAAAGCTAAAAGTTCTGCAGTTTTATATTCCATTAAACTTATATCAGCACGCGATTCAACATTAAGCCTGACAACTGGCTCAGTATTAGAAGTCCGCAAATTAAATCGCCAATTCTTAAATTCCAAGCCTATTCCATCGGTAGTATCAATATTAAGTGCATTTTTTTTATAAGCATCTAAGACTCTGTTAATGGCTAGCTGCGGATCACTCAATTTACTATTAATTTCTCCAGAAGAGGGAAACTTGGCAATTCGCTCAGCAACCATTGAAGACAGGGTTTTGCCTTGTACAGATAATAATTCAGCAACCAGTAACCACGGAATCATACCGCTGTCACAATAAAAGAAATCTCTAAAATAATGGTGCGCACTCATTTCACCACCATAAATAGCATCTTCCTTACGCATACGTTCTTTAATAAAGGCATGCCCCGTTTTAGACATTATCGGCTCTCCCCCTGCTCCCTTAACAATCTCTTGGGTATTCCAGGTCAAACGAGGATCATAGATTATCTTTGCATTGGGCTGTTTTTTCAAAAATGCTTCTGCCAATAAACCGACTATATAATAGCCTTCAATAAATTCCCCTTGTTCGTCAAACAAAAAACATCGATCAAAATCACCGTCCCAGGCAATACCCATATCAGCATTATGTTCTTTTACCTTATCACTGGTAGCCGCTCGATTTTCAGGCAATAAGGGATTAGGAATACCATTTGGAAAACTGGCATCAGGCTGATGATGAACCTTAATCAATTCAACGGGGATTTTTAAAGCTTTAAATTGTTCTTCCAATGCATCGACCACATGTCCAGCGGCTCCGTTGCCTGAATTAACCACTAATTTTAATGGCTTAATATTGTCTTTATTAATATAGCCTAACAAATGTTCAATATAAGCACTCAGTATTGAAGTGACTGAATAATTACCTTTGCCTATTTCTGACGTTTCAGTTTCATTTAACCAGGGCTGTTGTTCAGCCATCCTTTTAATATCATGCAATCCTGTATCACCAGAAACGGGTTTACTCTGTTCTCGTACCAATTTCATTCCATTGTAATTAATAGGATTGTGTGAGGCTGTTACTTCTACACCCCCATCTACATTGAGATGACTGGTTGCAAAATAGATTTCTTCTGTACCGACCATGCCAATATCAATAACATTACAGCCTTCATCCTGTATTCCTCTGGACAAAGACATTTTAAGACTTTCACTGGTTTCTCTGACATCACCCCCTACGACAACTGATTTCAATTCTAAGACTCGGACAAATGCACGCCCAATTCGATAGGCAACGTCATTATCTAGTTCTACATCCAGTTCTCCTCTAATATCATAGGCTTTAAAACAGCTTAATTCATTTCTCATTATGTCCTCATATTTTCACTAATTACTATTTAATTATCAATCATTAAGGTAATAAAATTGATTAATAATCTTAAAATATTTTATTTGATTAAATTTAGTCAGTATATTTTACAGGGTACGGATAACAAAGCTTTAACATTAAAAAAAAGTTATAATAAACGGTTTTCAACATTAGAGGATTTAAAAATGACTGATAATTGGATCGCTCCCTCCATTCTTTCTGCAGATTTCGCTAAATTAGGCGAAGAAGTCGATAATGTTTTAGCTTGTGGCGCAGATGTTGTCCATTTTGATGTAATGGACAATCACTTTGTACCTAATCTTACTATTGGACCATTAGTGTGCGATGCATTACGAAAGCATGGTGTAACAGCCCCTATTGATGTTCATTTAATGGTTGAGCCTGTAGACAGAATTATCCCTGATTTTGCAAAAGCTGGTGCGAGTATGATTACATTCCACCCCGAAGCCTCTACTCATATTGACCGAACTTTACAAATGGTTCGCGATGCGGGTTGTAAATCAGGATTGGTATTTAATCCTGCAACACCACTAAGCTATCTAGATTATGTCATGGACAAGGTAGATATTATTTTATTAATGTCTGTTAACCCAGGTTTTGGTGGTCAATCTTTTATCCCTGGCACATTAGATAAGTTACGTGAAGCAAGAAAGCGTATAGATGACAGCGGCTTCGATATCCGTCTGGAAATTGATGGCGGTGTTAAAGTAGATAACATTCGCGAAATTAAAGCAGCAGGTGCTGATATGTTCGTTGCAGGATCTGCAATTTTCAGCCAGCCTGACTACAAAAAAGTCATTGATGACTTGCGTGCTGAAATGGCCAAAGCATAATTCAATTGAGGGGTTAAGAGATTAATTTTGCCCACCATTTGTATAGCCTGTAAGTTGGATTAGGTTTTTTAGCGTAGCGAAAAACCTAATCCGACATCCAATATAAAAATATCGGATTACGTTATTGAGCTACGCTCAATAAACTCATCCAACTTACGTGACTCATCTTTTGATTCAATATTTCAATACCATTCTTAGTGGGAATGCGTATGTTCCTGAAAATAATCCATCGTATTTACTTCAACCGCTTCAACCGCCACGCCATACTTATAAACCATTAACCCACCTAAATCTCCGCCTAAAACAATCAAAATATTAAGCACTAATGCTAATAGCAAAAAGAATGCATTTGCAAAGCCTTTAATAACACTGCCACTCAATAATCGCCAAATAGACAAAAACACAGATAAACTTAAAATAGAAAACCCAATAGTTTTATGTTTTTCCATAATCAAATGTACATTTTCACCATGATTTACCGATTCTGCTGCCATTAATCCAGCCACAACAGCAGCACATGCAGTAATCGTACCTAAATATAGAAAACCACTGGCCAATTGACGCAAACTTTCCTTTCTAAATAATGACCCACAAAAATCAACCACAAAAAAAGCGATTAAAAAGGCAATAGGAAAATGGACTATTAAAGGATGAACATTTGTCATCGTAGAAAACCCCGGCAGAATAACCGAGATCATTTCACTAGGCGAAAGCCCCACTAAACTTTCAAAAAAAGTTAAAACTTCAGTAACACTGGCGGTAATTTCATCACCTGATTTATGTCCACCTGCATTTCCATGCACTTGAAAAGACAAAAAATTCAATACATCACTCATCATATTCAAACTACAAACCCTAAAATTAAATACAGGAATACTTTGCTTTACATTTGATCAGCATAACTTTTCTGACTAAGTCAAAATGCTAAAAAATGTGCAAAGTATAAAAAAACAAACACTATAACAGATGAGTTGGTGAAATCCAGATACTTAAAGCAGAATGAATTATTCTATTGTGTAAACCTGTTTTTATTTTAAAGGCACCCATTGAGCCTAACTACTTTAAAATAAGATAGAATCCAGGCTTGAATTGATGTTATCAGCGAATTCAGCAAAGCATTCCTACCAACAGAAAGGATGTGATTCTGGTTTTTCCAAGGTCTGATGCATAAAAAATAGGCTGATCATGGTCTGTAGGGTACCCAATGCATACCCTACAGGTTTAAAGCCAGTTGAAATCAATATTTATTGCAAGGTAAGTATCCATTCACTTTGACCAGTTGGACTAACATCACCAATTACAGATGATCCAATCAAAGTTTATGTATTATGAGTATTTGAAATAGTGCCATCATCTAAGGGTATAAAATGGCAGCCTATTGCGAAATTCCACCCGATATTTATGTATTGAGTGCCTGTTGCATTTTGTCTCCATGGATTGCTTGTGGTGGATGCAGAAGTACAATTCCCATTGAATGGATTAGTTTTGGGATAACCTAATACCTTCTTGTCCATCTGACAGCCATTATTATTACTGTCGTAGTTACTACAGGTTCCTATTAACGCCTCAAACCCATCCACCAGGTAATCATTATCAGTATTCTGATTCTGATTCAGATAAACATAACCATAACCATAACCAATGACATCATTTCCCGTTCACGACAGAAGAGGAATTGAAAAACTTTATTGTGCTCTTTTTTTAATTGCTACTAAGTACTGATTTTTTGGAAGGGTTTAATGTTATTAACGCATCCCAATCTTGCCTATTTAAACGCTATTTGTGTAGAGGACAAGATTAAGTTTTTTTAAATTATAAGGGGTTCGCTGGGATAAATATCCAAATTTAACCAGCCTCAAACACTGCATTGATTGTTGGGTAACCTGACAATCAATACTAAAAAATAGGAACTAACAACCATGTTTATTGGCTATCGCCCTAAATGATCACATCATTTGCAAAATAACATGTCAAGATAAAATCTCTCTGTTTAACATTTGCTTTGTATCCTGTACATTGAGCTTGAAAGAACCTGACTTCTCAAGCTGCACCTTGAGCTTATCCATCAAATCAACATTATCAGAAAATACTCAATGATTTCTATCCCATTATTTCTAACCGAGCAACAGCCCTGTGGTTATCTAGATAAAAAAAACGCACAATCCGTTTTTGTCCATCCTTCTTTTTCATTAGACACATCAATATATAGTCAACTAATAGAACAAGGTTATAGACGCAATGGAAACGAAGTCTATACGCCCCATTGCCCTACTTGTTCAGAATGTATTCCTACTCGCCTTGCAGTGAATCAATTTAAAGCCAATAGAAATCAAAAACGTTGTATTAAAAAAAACCAGAATACCCGTATCATCGTCAAACCAGCTAAATTTGAACAAGCACATTATGAGATGTATTTACGTTATCAAAATCATAAACATGGACTGGGTGGCATGGCCGATTCCACAGAAGCAGATTATATTAATTTTCTTTCCAGCAGTTGGTGCAATACTTTATTTGTAGAGTTTTCCATTGGACAGGAATTAGCGGCTGTAGCCATAGTGGACTTATTGGATAATGCATTATCTGCTGTCTATACATTTTATGAGCCACAATTTTCTCAATATAGCCTAGGGAATTATGCAGTTTTATGGCAACAAAATCATGCATTAGAAATGGAGCTTGAATTTATATATATGGGTTTCTGGATTAAAAATTGCCGAAAAATGTCCTACAAAAACCAGTATCGTCCTTTACAAGGATTTATTGAAAATGAATGGAAAAACTTATCCGACAATTAAAATTCAAGAGCTACAGGACAACATGGAACAGCCTGCCCTATTCCGCGCCCACTCAGGTCGTTTTTTTGCATAGTCTTGTTTTTCGGATTGTTCCTCATAAGGATGCCGCATCACTTCCAGCAATTCATTAACCATAGAAAAATCACCCTGTTCGGCTTTGTCGATAGCTAATTGAGACAAATAATTTCGTAAGACATATTTAGGGTTCACCGCATTCATGCGTTTAATTCTATCGGCCATAAAAATTCCATCATTTTTAATTCGAGTAGCATATTCTTGTAACCAGTTCGAGAAACGGGTTTTAAAATCATCACCAACTGCACTAAATCGATAAAATACATCACTAAAAAACTCAACTTGTAGATTATTAAAGTCTGTACCTTCAACATCAAACAAAGCCAGCTTTCGATAAAAGAGAGTCATGTCTATCTCTACTTCAGCTAAGAGCTTTAATAATTGCTGACATAAAGCAGAATCAGTTTTCTCATCAAATTCTTTAAAACCTAGTTTCTGAGCCATCATAGCTTGCCAGCCTTGATCAAAATTGTTGTTATAAACTGCCAAGGCATCTTGCAACAAACCCACCTCCCCTATCAAAGGTAATATTGCATTGGCTAATTGAACTAGATTCCAAAGTGCCATCTCAGGTTGTTGACTGTATCTATATCGACGTTCACTTGAATCAGTTGTATTGGGTGTCCAATTTGGGTTGTAGTCATCCAACCAACCATAGGGACCATAATCAATTGTTAAACCGAGGATAGACATATTATCGGTATTCATCACCCCATGAACAAAGCCAACCCTTTGCCAATGCACAATCATCTCAGCTGTTTTAAGGCAGACTTCTTTAAACCATAGAACATAATGTTCTTTTTCTAGCTTTTTGACATCTTTCAACAAATGAGGAAAGTCTGTACGTATTGTAAAATCAACAAACTGACGCAAAAGATCCAATTCCCCTCTGGAAGTGAATATTTGGAAGCTGCCAAAACGGATAAAAGAGGGAGCTACACGGCAAACAACAGCGCCCTGTTCTGATTTTGGGTTGCCATCATAAAACATATCTCTCACTACATTTTCGCCCGTTAAAATGATACTGAGCGCTCTTGTAGTTGGAACACCTAAATGAAACATGGCTTCACTACATAAAAACTCCCGTACAGAGGAGCGTAGAACAGCTAGTCCATCAGCATTTCGGGAATAAGGCGTTGCTCCAGCCCCTTTGAGTTGCAATGCCCAGCGTTGCTGATTTTTATTGACAACTTCACCTAGATTGATTGCCCTGCCATCACCTAACTGGCCAGCCCAATTTCCAAATTGATGGCCTCCATAACACATCGCATAACTATCCATACCCGATAATAAATGGTTACCTACAAAAGTTTTTGTAAACAAATCTGATTCACAATCATTAATGGATAAATCCAATTGTTCAGCCATTTCCTTTGAATAAGCCAGCATTTTAGGTGCTAATACTTTAGTCGGTAATACCCTGGAATACCCTGAATTAAACACCTGTCTACGAAAATTATTAGCCTCAGAATCTGCTGGTAATTCCTTAACAAATTTATTATCAAAAGCCAGTTTTGCTAGGCCACTATCCATTTCCACACTCAAACTCATTTACTTAGCTCTTTACAGTCATTAAAATTATTCAACAAAATTACTCTCAAACTGCCAAAAGAATTGATTTTGTCCTGCATCACCATCAAAACCTAGAATAGCTGTGTTGGCAACTCCATCAATTACTACCCCTCGAACGGTTAAATCCAGGTTGGCATCCAGGGTTGTACAAGTAGCTACACTCGGTGTACAGCTACTAGCTGCCAAAGTTCCAGGCCACTCCCAGAACAAACCTTCTTCTGGGATAATATTAAGTACCGTTTCAAAACTTTCACCATTAACCAATACACAAGGGATACTGATATTTCTGCTTGCATCCAGTGATGCACCTGCACAAATAGCGGGTGTAGTATCCGTCTCCAAATCAATCAGTTGAACAGAAGGAACCTGTTGTCTAATAAAATCAGTCAAACTTGAAACGCGAGTATACACACCTGGCACAGCAGGATCACCACAAGTAATATCCAGACCTCCAAAACTACTCAAGCCAATTTGTATAAACTGGTCAATTTTCTTAATCACTATCGGGCCACCACTATCCCCCTGACATGAATCAGACATATCAGTGGGTGTAAGGCCATTTGCACAGATCATGTTGCCCGTAATATCTCTATAAATGGCATCACAGGTTTCATTAGAAACAACTAACTGCTCGGTTTGAAGCAACTTATTAGAAGGGTCAGTCGCCTGATTACCGAATTTGACACTTGTGGCTCCCCAACCCAATACGGTCACTTTAGATCCTGCAACAGGTGAATCAAGATCACCCACAAGCAAAGCGATGGAGGGTTGAGTGGCAGGGTTGCTTAACTTTAGTAGGGCAATATCGAAATCATTAAGATTGGCACTGGTACTAAAATCAGGATTGTAATTGGGATGTATAAAAACTTGAGAAGATTGAATAGTTGTTGAACCGCTATCAGGAGGATATATTGTATCCGAACCCAGTAAAACCATCGTTCTACTACCTGAACTCAAATCAATGGCATCTCCCGCCTGATTTAAGAAACAATGTGCGGCTGTCAATATCCATTCTTTATCTATTAAACTACCGCCACAAGATGCGCCACTGCCATCACCCGAAGCATTTTCAATAAACAGATTGGCCATCCAGGGAAACTCGACTGTCGAAGCTGAACTTCCGTTTATGATTTTTGGAATAGGGACTTGTTCGGCTTGAGAAAAGCTTGAAAAAGTAAACAAGATAACGAATACCAACTGATTTAATTGCATTGATTGTATGCTATGCATTATTTTCCTCTCTAATGATTCTTGGATTGTTGCTAGGAGGCTGTCCGAGAACAGCAAGCTTAAAAAAACTAACACAATATATTGTGTTTAAATTTAATTAAAACACTGTAGGTTGTGTATCAATTCAGTAATATGTTAGTTCTCGGACAGCCTCCTAGTAAAACTAATTGCTCTAACTATCTAACGAATGACCACAGCATTTACAAAAATCCGCATCAAAATCATGGCCTGTTTCTCCGCAATTGGGACAAGCATTATTTCTAATTTTTTCAGAATTATTAGATTTTATTAATTCAGCACTATAAATTCCGGTAGGCACCGCAATAATGCCATAACCCATAATCATAATAAATGCAGCGATTATCTGGCCTAAAGACGTTTGTGGAGCAATATCGCCATAGCCAACTGTAGTTAAAGTAACTATAGCCCAATACACTGATTTTGGAATACTGGTAAAACCCGACTCACTGCCTTCCACCACATACATTAAGGAGCCGAAAACCACAACCAATGTGAGTATCGCATAAAGAAAGACCACGATTTTTCGCCAGCTTTTAGATAATGCAGTCATTAAGACATTAGCTTCCCCCATATAAGCAGATAACTTTAAAATTCGGAATACGCGTAATAAACGTAAAATTCGAATAACTAGCATAATCTTGATACTGGGAAATAAAAAAACCAAATAAGTGGGAATTATAGATAGAAAATCGACTATTCCAAAGAAACTTCGCATATAAAGCCAAGGCTGTCTGACTGCAATTAAGCGTAAACAATACTCGACGGAAAATAACAGTGTAAAAAACCATTCCAGATAAAAAAATATCTCATCATATTTCAACTGAAAACGACTGACACTGCCTAGCATAACCACTAGAACACTAATAATAATACTGATAATCAGAATAACATCAAAAGCTCTACCTAATTTAGTTTCAGAACCAAAAATTATCCTTTTAAGAGAATCTCGCCAGGGCGCAAATTTTTCTTTCTCTTTTATTAATGATCTTTGTTTTTTTCTGGACTTCGCTTTCATTAGATTTTTGAAAAAAAAAAGTAGTTATTAGAAGGTATTATACTTCTGCCTTCACATAAGTACCCAAGCATAATTAATTTAACATTTTACTTGTCTTTTTTTCCATCTTCAGCGTTGCATAAATAGTTACGTAGCTCGCTATGCGCCTATTTATACAACACTGAATATGAAAAAAAATCCTGCGTAAAATTAGTTAAATTAATTATAATTGGGTACTTATCTGAAACTTAAATGAACTCGAATATATTATGTTTTTAGAGTAATTCTGTTTTTTTGCTAACAAAAAATGCTGTTAAAAGATGATAAAAAACTAATTTTTGTTTCCAATATACATTCTAGGTAAGTGAAATAATAGAGGGAACCAGGACAGAATAATAGAAAGTTCACATCTTATTTATTTTACTCTGTCTCCACTACCTTTATGCGAGAATCGTAACAATTCACCATAAACTCAACCACTATGGACTGAAAGTCGTTCCCGTGTTTACTTATTCGCAACTATTCAAATACTATAAACTTCAACTTTAAACCCAAACAAACAACGATTAAACCAATAGACGATTTAATGTATCCGCTATAAATCCCAG
>CAYNRB010000080.1:0-12715 GCA_964399475.1 uncultured Methylomarinum sp. | reverse complement strand
GACATGCCATCAATGTAGCCTGGATGGAGCGTAGCGGAATCCGGGGTCACAGTCGCATCATTTCTTCCCGAATTTCGCTGCGCTAGATCCAGGCTACCCGTTAATTCAATATTAGGGACGGTTGCCATCGGTTTTAGTGTGGATACGATTTAATGATAATATTTTTCTCAAATTACTCCTAGATTACAAAAAAATATGAGTAGCAGCTAAAGCCTTGCACTGAAAGTGCATAGTTTTAAACTAGCGATATGAGACAATATACTACCAATATTGGTAGTATATTTGTTGCGAGTTACCTAAGACAAATATTAGAAAGCACCATCTGATTTTATTAGTAATTAATGTACTGCGATTGGTTGTACCTGTGAATTATCGTACATATTTTTGGCTTCATTGCGCTTTAAATAATTTTATCTTCACCCATTCAATTAAGAGGATATTCAATAATAATTTTAAGCCAAAAAATGTAAACATTCGGTCAATCCAAATTGAAAATTCAATTGGTAAAATGCCTGCCATTCTTTCACGCATAAAAAAGGCCTGTAACGAAACCGCTACAGGCCTTTTATAATATGGAGCTGGTGATGGGACTCGAACCCGCGACCGGTTGATTACAAATCAACTGCTCTACCAACTGAGCTACACCAGCAATGCTGAGCCGACCATTATATAAAACCATTTCATTTCTGTCTATCAAAATCTATAACTTTTAATTAATATATTGAAATTTTGTATTTAGAAATGAGGCTTAGATTAGTTGTGTGGTAGTTTAGCTCTGAAATTTGATTTTACAGATGTACTAAACAAAGGGAAATGAATAACTGATACATTTTGTTGTAGAATTATGATTTTATTCTTTTAACTAGCAACGAGCGGATAGCAAGTTTCGCAACTGTTCCATCAAGGTAGTCTATCGAAAAACTTATCTTTAGAAAACCACAATTATGACCGGATAAAATGTATATTACGCGATAAAGTTCTGTTATTACAACTTACAACTTACAACTTACAACTTACAACTTACAACTTACAACTTATGATTGGTTATAAATGCAAGCACTCCATCAACTTTGGTTTGATGAATATTGTAGAGCGGACTTTAGTCCGCTAGTCACTCTAATTTAAATTTGTAGAAGACGAAGTCCGCTCTACATAAACCCTAACCTTTCGAAGCACTAGCTTTAGCTATTTTCAAAACAATAAAGGCAAGAGAGATTAAACTCCACTTTTTCTATTTTAACATCACTTACCCTTTCTTAAACTGCTAGCTAGCATGGCTAAACAGTAAATAAATGAGACTTCAGGATTTAAATAGCAACAATGAATAATGTACTTGATTACCCTATTTTTCTAGGTTCAGAAATTGAACAAGCTGTAGCTAAAAATGCAAAATTTCATATTTTACCCGTTCCATATGAAAAAACGGTTTCATATGGAAGTGGCACAGCTTCAGGCCCAAAAGCTATTTTAGAAGCTTCATGGCAATTGGAAAAGTGGGACGGTAGTAGTAAACCCTGCGATGCAGGCATTCATACTTGTAGAGCTATTGATTGTAGTCAGAAAGCAGATCAGGTGCTTGACGAAATTGTTAAATCAATGGTTAAAATTGTTGATCACGGTGCGTTCCCCATAATACTGGGTGGTGAACATACAGTAACTTATGGGGTTATTAAAGGATTAAAAGCAGCAGGCATTAAAGACTTTGGTATCGTACAGATTGATGCGCATGCTGATTTACGCGAGACTTATAAAGGAGATAAATTAAGTCACGCATCAGCTATGAAGCGTGTTGTAGATATGGGTATCCCTCTTTTTCAACTCGGTGTTCGAGCCTTATGCGAGGAAGAAATCAAAATGAGAGAGCAATTTGAGGTTTCTTATATTGATGCAAATGAGTTAGTAATAAATAACATCACTAACATTAAATTACCAGATGATTTTCCTGAAAAAGTTTTTTTTACCCTTGATATTGATGGTATTGATCCTTCAGTATTTCCATCTACTGGCACTCCCGTACCTGGTGGACTCGGCTGGTATCAAACACTGGCTATTTTCGAATCAATAACAAGACAGAGGGAAATAATTGGCTTTGATATTATGGAATTTTCTCCTATAAAAGGTTTTCCTTGTTATGATTTCGCCGCTGCTTTATTAACTTATAAAATGATGGGAATTATTCAACGAGATGCCAAACAGTCAAAATAGCTTTGCTGGAATCTGAATAAAGGGGTCGAAATAAAATTGATTATTAGACTTTTTGAATCTGTCTTCTACGTAATAGCAAAGTAATACCTTTTACAATCAAGATCACAAACTAGTAGCAATGCATTTTATTTAGATAGAGAAATTCCGGTAAAACATTGAAAATAAATACTATTACTTTTATTGTCTCATGTCGCCAGTTTATAACTATGCACTTTCAGTGCAAGGCTTTAGCTGCTACTCATATTTTTTTGTGATCTAGGAGTAATTTGAGAAAAATATTATCATTAAATCGTATCCACTTTAAAACCCAGGGCAACCGACCCTAATATTGAATTAACGGGTAGCCTGGATGTAGCGCAGCGAAATCCGGGAGGGAGATGCGACGACTCCGGATTCCGCTGCGCTACATCCAGGCTACATTGATGGCATGTCTGAGTGGCTGTCGGCCTTCCATGTTCCCCCTGGGATTTATAGCGAACACATTAAATCGTCTATTGGTTTAATCGTTGTTTGCTTGGGTTTAAAGTTGAAATTTATAGTATTTGAATATTTGCGAATAAGTAAATAAGGGAACGACTTTCAGTCGTTTTAAAACAACCTATGGACTTTCAGTCCATAGTGGTTGAATTTTCACTTGACTCAGGTCAACAACCCACCTCCTAAACGAAAGAATTTTTGAGCGTGTTGAGTATATAATTACTTTTACAAATAGACGGAGTATAATCCTTTCCTATATTTAATACTGGAGATAGTAAAGTAGGTGCAACAAAATGATCTACAAATGAAACATGGCGCAAAAATTATATATACAGACTAACGGCTGTCAAATGAATGAGTACGATTCCGATAAAATGCGAGACGTACTGCAAGCATCTCATAATATGGAGCTTACTGAAAGCCCAGAAGATGCAGATGTATTACTACTAAACACTTGCTCAATTAGAGAAAAAGCCCAGGAAAAGGTTTTTTCTGCGGTGGGTCGCTGGCGTAAAATTAAGAATAAAAAACCTGATATCATTATTGGCGTAGGAGGCTGCGTAGCTAGTCAGGAAGGTGCTGCAATTCAAAAAAGAGCCCCTTATGTGGATATTGTTTTTGGCCCACAAACTTTACACAGACTACCCGAATTATTGAATAAGGCCAGAGAGTCAAAAAAACATGTTGTTGACATATCCTTTCCTGAAATAGAGAAATTCGATTCACTCCCTGCTCCTCGAGCTGAAGGATCAAAAGCTTTTGTATCTATAATGGAAGGTTGCAGTAAATATTGCACTTTCTGTGTTGTACCCTATACTCGCGGTGAAGAAATTAGCCGCCCACTAGCTGATGTTATTGCAGAAATTTCAGCTCTAGCAGAGCAAGGCGTGCGTGAAATCAACTTGTTAGGACAAAATGTAAATGCCTATCGCGGAGAAATGGATGATGGAGAGATTGCTGATTTTTCTTTATTACTACATTATGTAGCCGCAGTTGATGGAATAGACAGGCTGCGTTTTACCACTTCACATCCTGCTGAATTCACTGATGATATTATCGAAGCTTTTGCAGAAATCCCTGAATTAGTCAATCATTTACATCTTCCCGTTCAAAGTGGAAGTAATAATATTTTAGCTCAAATGAAACGCGGCTACACCCGAGCCGAATATCTTGAAATCATGAATAAAATCAAAGCTGTCCGTCCAGGCATTAGCTTGTCATCTGATTTTATTATTGGCTTTCCAAAAGAAACCGATGAAGAATTTGAAGAGACAATGTCTTTGATCGAAGCAGTCGGCTTTGACTTTTCTTATAGTTTTATTTATAGCGCTCGCCCAGGTACACCTGCTGCAGAAATTAAGGATGATATCCCCAATGAAATTAAAAAACTGCGTCTTAATAGATTAAAAAAACGATTAGATGAAATGACCATGACTATTTCCAATGAAATGGTAAATACGGTTCAATCTGTTTTAGTTGAAGGTGTATCGAAAAAGAATCCATTACAGATGACAGGCAGAACAGAGAACAATCGCGTGGTTAACTTTACCGCACACCCTCGTTTAGCAGGTCAGTTTATCGATGTTATGATTACAGAAGCGCTGCCCAATTCATTAAGAGGGCGTTTAGTCGAATCTTCTCTTAATAAAATCCTCCCAAACTAGTCTTAATCACCTTGTCCGATCTTAAAATTTCTCAAGAAATAACTTTATTACCCCCTGATAATCGTCGCTTATCCAATTTTTGCGGACAACTTGATACCCACTTACATCAAATTGAACAACGCTTAAAAGTTGAGATAGCCAATCGTGGAAATCAGTTTAAAATCACCGGTTTTTCAAATGCAGTCAAAGCGGCTTGTGCAGTAATGCACAACTTATTTGATGCGACTAAAGAAGAATTAATAACCCCAGAGCAAGTTCATTTGTCTATGCAAGATTCCAGTATTGATCAAGTATTAGAGCCAGTCACTAACAGTGATATTGATAATATCATTATTAAAACAAAAAGAAGCTCCATAAGAGGCCGAGGCGAAAATCAACAAGCCTATTTAAAAAAAATAATGCTCAATGATATTAACTTTGGTGTTGGCCCAGCTGGAACAGGGAAAACATATTTAGCGGTGGCTTGTGCAGTAGACGCATTACTTTCAGAAAAAGTCAGGCGTATTATTTTAGTTCGTCCTGCTGTTGAAGCAGGAGAGAAATTGGGTTTTTTACCAGGAGACATGGCTCAAAAGGTTGATCCTTATTTACGCCCTTTATACGATGCCTTGTATGAAATGCTGGGTTTTGAGAAAGTAGAAAAACTGATAGAACGCAATGTTATTGAGGTTGCCCCCTTAGCCTTTATGCGTGGCAGAACCTTGAATGATTCATTTATTATTCTGGATGAAGCACAAAACACCACAACCGAACAAATAAAAATGTTTTTGACTCGCGTAGGATTTGGATCAACGGCAGTTGTGACGGGCGATGTGACTCAAATTGATTTACCTAATGAAAAAATGTCAGGCCTAAAACATGTTTTAAAAGTTTTAAAAAATATTGAAGGGATTAGTTTTACATTTTTTGCTGCTAAAGATGTAGTCAGGCATCCATTAGTTCAACGTATCGTTGTTGCTTATGAACGTTACGAACAAAAAAAAGGTTCATGAGCTGTTTAGATATTCAAGTTGCATCCAGTGCTGATAACCTTCCAACAGAAGCGCAATTTCAATATTGGATTGATGCTGTGTCGAAAGAAAAACTTAACCACTCAGAAATCGTTATCCGCATTGTTGATGAAGATGAAATGATCGAATTTAATCAGCAATACCGCAAAATAAACGGATCAACAAATATTTTAAGCTTCCCTTTTGAGGCACCGGAAAATGTTGAATCACATCTACTAGGTGATTTGCTAGTTTGTGCCCCTGTTATTGAACAGGAATCTCTTCTACAAAATAAAGAATTAGAACATCATTGGGCGCATATGATCGTGCATGGTGTCTTGCATTTGCTTGGTTATGATCATTTGAATGATAGTGAAGCAGAAGAAATGGAAAATTTAGAAGTTCAGATATTAAAAACAATAAATATTAACAACCCCTATCTGGAGAAAATAACACATGTCTGACGAGAAACCCCCAAGTAGTCAGCCCCAGCAAAAAAGTTTTATTGACCGAGTAGGTCACTTTTTTAAAGGGGAGCCGCAAGATAAAGAAGATTTGATGGAAATTCTGAAAGATGCGCATGAAAAGCATTTGATGGATGATGGCGCCTTCTCAATGATTGAAGGCATACTTAAATTTTCTGAAATGCGTGTAACGGATGTGATGATTCCGCGCATTCAAATGAAGGTGGTGGAAAGGGATGCTGATTTAGAATCAATATTTCCAAAAGTTCTTGAATTAGGCCATTCCAGATTCCCGGTTATAGAGGATGATCGTAGTGAAGTAGTTGGGGTTTTACTGGCAAAAGATTTGCTGGGTCATGCCATAAAAAATAAAAAACTTCAGGTTGGCGATTTAATGCGACCTATCAGCATTGTGCCTGAAAGCAAACGGCTGAATGTTTTATTAAAAGAATTTAGAACTGAACGTAGGCATATGGCCGTTGTGGTAGATGAATACGGCATGGTTGCTGGGTTAGTCACCATTGAAGATGTGTTAGAAGAGATTGTAGGGGAAATTGAAGATGAGCATGATGCGCAGGAAATTAAATATATAGAGCAATGTAGTTCGGGTAAATATAACCTAAAAGCAATTACGCCTATTGATGACTTTAACGAATATTTTTCTGCCGATTTAACAGATGATGAGCATGAAACCATAGGTGGGTTTGTTATTCATCAGTTAGGCCATATGCCCAAAAAAGGGGAAAAAATTGTATGTGGGCGGTTTCGTTTTGAAGTGATACATGCTGATAATAGACGGGTTACATTATTGAAAGTAAAGATTTTAAAGGAAGCGCCAGAAAATCTACAAAATAACCTCGATAACTGAGCGGGGGAGGTTTAATAAACAATTACTTATGCAGAATACCGAACCAGCTTATCAAGCACATCATAATTATTTAACTTGACATTTAAATAGAATAGCGGGTTAAATTTTTTCGCTACGCTCAAAAATCTCACCTGTCCTACATTTAATTTATTTTAAAAATAGTTATAACTACTCTCACCTCTTCGATTGATAGTTTTAATAAAATACAATTTTTCAAATCAGTTTATCGACTTTAACTAAAACCCGTAGGTTTTTATTTGCTGTTGAATAAGAATAAGATAGGGTCTTAACTGTCGATATTTGACTGTTTTGATTAACACTGCCAATTTCAATCCATTGCCCAAGATTCACCTGAATGGTTGAATAAACACGCTGAGTTTCAAAAATTCCATTATTTTTCATCCTGTCTGACCAGGGCATAATATCCAATCTAACGCTGTTTCCAGTTAAATACGGCGTGACTAAAACGCCAGTTGTTGCTTCTATAAATTGAGTGTTGCTAGAGATACCAATGTAGTTATTTCCAGATTGATGAAGTGTTATATTTTTAACAGGATGTATTTTTCCCACTTTGATAAATGCAGGTTTGCCTTCAAGTGTGTTAATGATTTGACTACTATTGCTGTTATTTAAGCCTTTAGTATAGGCAAATCGACCTCGCAGTTTAGCTGATGAATTTGATTGATAACGAGTAGGATGATGAAGTTCTAACTTTATCGCGCCATTCAACTCACGCGCTGTTGTAGTTCTAGTCTGTAATACGGAAATGGACAAATTAAACAAAGGAACATCAAGTTTTTGAATTAATTTTTTCAGCTCTTCTAGTCTGGAAGGACTAGCCTTTAATATTAACTTTGATCCATTAGCAATAATGCGTTCTGAAGCATCTAGTAATGGACTAATTAAGGGCTGCAATTCGCTTGAAGGGCGATTGGATAAAGCAATAACTTCCATGTTTACCGGACTTGCATGAGAAATAAAATTATACAATGCCAAGTACAAAAATAACATTTTAAGCAACGCTGACGGAATAACCTGGGTGATTAAGCGGATTTTTCCGTACACGCGCCTAGGAGGCTGTCCGAGAATAGAAACTGTAACGAGGGAAATCCATTTTGAGTCCGTTTTTTCGATCATTTGAGACGAATAGTTGCGCTATTTTACGAAAATTATTGGAAAAATAGCTAAAATGAGTTTTCCGCACTAGAGCATGGATGCACGTAGATAGAACAATGCAGGAGCTATTGTCGAGCAGGTTTTCTTTCTCAAACAGCCTCCTAGACATTGAGCTTATTTTTCCCAGGTGTCACGCAAAGTGACAGTTCTGTTGAATACCAACTTTTCTTTGCTACTTTCCACGCTATCAACACAAAAGTAACCCGTGCGTTCAAATTGAAAGCGATCTGAGGGTTTTGCGCTAATCAAGCTGGCTTCAACTCTACTTGATATTAAAGTTTTAAGTGAATTAGGATTAAGCGCATTAATAAAATTATCCTCGGATTCTGGATTTGCTAGTCGAAACAACCGATCATACAAACGTATTTCAGCTGCGAGTGAATGTTGCTCAGATACCCAGTGAATAACACCTTTGACTTTTCTTCCTTCGGGTTTCTTGCCTAAAGTATCAGGGTCATAACTGCATCGCAGTTCAATTATTTTTCCTTGATTATCTTTCACAACATCATTACATTTGATAATGTAAGCACTGCGTAAACGAACCTCCCCCCCTTCAATTAAACGTTTGTATTTTGGAGGCGGAGTTTCTGCAAAGTCATCTTGCTCAATCAGAATAACTTTGGAAAATGGGATTTTTCGTTTGCCTAATTCAGGTTTCTGAGGATGGTTGCTAACCTCTAGAATTTCTTCCTGTTCACCAGGGTAATTTTCAATAACTACACGTAAGGGGTTTAGAACAGCCATTGCTCGCGGTGAGTTTTCATTTAAATCTTCACGAATACAATTTTCGAGAACCCCCATTTCTATCCAGGAATCTTTTTTGGTAATACCTATACGCTCACAAAAATCTCGGATTGATGAGGCTGTATACCCAGCACGACGTAAACCTGCAATAGTTGGCATACGTGGATCATCCCAGCCATTGACAATATTCTCATTAACTAACTGGGCTAATTTACGTTTACTGACTATGGTGTATTCAAGTTGTAATCTGGCAAACTCAATTTGTTGTGGATGAACAGGTGTTTCTAATTTGTCCAGAACCCAGTCATACAAAGGGCGATGCGCTTCAAATTCCAATGTACATAGAGAATGAGTAATGCCTTCAATTGCATCAGAAATACAATGAGTAAAATCATACATGGGATACAAACACCATTTGTCTCCCGTGCGCTGATGATGGGCTCTTTTAATCCGATAGAGCGCTGGGTCACGCAGATTAATATTAGGAGAGGCCATGTCAATTTTAGCTCTTAATACATATTCACCATCAGCAAAATCACCATTTCGCATATCTGCAAACAAGCTTAAATTGTCTTCAACGGATCTGATTCTATCTGGACTTTCTTTTCCAGGCTCAGTTAATGTGCCTCTATATTCACGAATTTGTTCAGCATTTAAACTGTCAACATAGGCATGGTTGCTTTTTATTAGGCACACTGCATAATCATAAAGTTGCTCAAAATAATCTGAAGCATGAAATTTGTTTGTCCAATCAAACCCCAGCCATTGCACATCTTTTTCAATTGACTCCATAAATTCGACACTTTCTTTTTCTGGATTGGTGTCATCAAAACGTAGATTGCAACTGCCTTCAAACTCAATAGCCATCCCAAAATTCAGGCAGATTGATTTGGCATGACCTATGTGGAGATAGCCATTGGGTTCTGGAGGAAATCGTGTGCTGATAATGCCATTGTTTTTATTATTACTCAAATCATGGGTAATAATATGTCGGATAAAATTGGATGAAACTGGATTATTAGTTGAACTCATTGAAATTTTTTAAAAAAAACGGATGAAAAAAGACTGGAATTAAAGGGATATTTTAACTGTTAAAGAATGAAAAACAAATAAATTGTACATAATGGCGCAAGTAGTTTATTTTTTTTGTCATAGTTTTTATAGCTGTGAGTGCGTAGCAGGTTACGGAACTGTTACCACAATACGCAATACGTTAAAAACCAGTTTGCTCAATTTAATCCGTTCGGAAACAGTTGTGTAGGGGCTGTACATTGTTTGATTTCTTTGGCTCGACGCTGGCACCTGAACACGGTGGTGGGTTACGTTTTTTCGCTAGGCTCAAAAAACTCACCCACCCTACAGTAATTGATTGAATATACACCTGTAATTTCTTAAGTTTGTGGTTCGAAGTTTAAAGTGGCGGTTGACTGACTCCTGTGCTTTTAATAATCACCTCATTACCTATTGACAATTCACCAGCATTATTATGTAAGGCATTTTGTCCAAAAAAGACTTGTTTATTCCATTTGCGTAAACGGTTAAGGGTTTTAAGGGGTTCCTTATTGGTTTCAGCTGTTTCCAGATCTATAGTGGGTACAGAACATCGTGAACAGGGTTTGGGTAATCGAAATCCTATGCTGTTTATTTCTATTTCTCGCCACTGGTCTTCTGCAAAACTATGGCATTGAGATATAACCAAATTAGGTCGAAATCTTTGTATAGGTAAATTAAGCCTCATTGATTGGTTTAATGAATCCATGGAGGCTTGTGAGGCTATAAGAAATGGAAATCCATCAGAGAAGTAGGCTTTATCAGTTGGATTGGCGTAATCAGGGTCTAAAGGTCGTATAGCCTTGTCAGGTTGGTAAACCAGTCTACAAGGAATATCCAGAAAATCACTTAGCCATTGATCAGCCTCTTTGTTAGTTGTTTTTGCAGAACATAGCTGATTCCAAAGCGTAGTCTCGCAGTCTTTACCATCAGATGGATTTAATGGCAATGAAATACTACTAGCAGTGGAATGACTAAGGATAAGTTGACTGCCCGTAATTTGGGTTTTTATAAGTACCATTTTGGGTACGCGGCGTTGGCTAAGAAATTGATTATTAGAATCAATTAACATCCATTTTCTATCGTGCAATAAGCCTTTGTCATTAACCGACCATTTTGAAACTTTAATACCTGAAAGTGACTTTACAGGATAAACGAAAATTTGATTTAGAATTGCATTAAGCATTTTTTGTATATTTGAGAACAGGGTGAATTAAAAAATATGCAATAAATTTTTTCAGGTTGGATGATGGTATAAAGATTTAAAAAGCAAGCAATTGCGGCGAAATATAAATTTACTCATGAAAAGATAAATAAATTTATATTGTCGAAAAGATAGTTTCCACTCAATGGAATAATCAACGCAAGTACATTTTCTTTTGTCCCTTAAAAACACGGGACAAATAACATACACATTGCTTACTAGCCTAACCAGTTGAAATTAGTATATGAATTAACGCACACACCATGTTACCCGATAAGTCTTTGAACAGTCTCAGATGTTAATGAATTACTTTGAGCCAATTGGACATTACTAGGGTCATT
This sequence comes from uncultured Methylomarinum sp., assembly GCA_964399475.1. Taxonomy (GTDB): domain Bacteria; phylum Pseudomonadota; class Gammaproteobacteria; order Methylococcales; family Methylomonadaceae; genus QPIN01. The sequence continues at coordinate 1,533 of CAYNRB010000080.1, read as the reverse complement.
TGCAGCCTGCCGTGTAAATTCTTCTGATATTTCTTGAGCCTGCTTTGAACTGGTTATTTTGGGCTCTGGACTTGGCTCATCAGTGGTTGTCACCGAAAAGGTTTCACCTGTCAGATTGACGGTTAAATCAGGTCTTTCCAAAATGGTAGAATCCTGAGTATTCCCAGTCTGCTGATTAATGGAAGGTTGTTTGCTAGGGGAGTCTGTGGGTGTTGTAGTTTGTTGGGGCGAACGTATTGTGGTTGAATTTATATCCATTATCAAATCCTCATGAGGTAAAAGCTTAGTATGAGACTATAAATGATTAGCAAGATTCATTTAAATTTTAATTCATTTTGTGTGGAAACAATATGGTCGCCGAGTATGTTATTAATCTTCACAAATTGCAACCCATAGATGTTGACTTCTTTTTTTTTAATTCTATGAATGATTTTGGATGGAATGGTAAAGCTTTCATTATCATCAAACAAAAAATGAAGTATTACTTTCAAGTTAACCGAGAGGCGTTTACTGGTTATTATGGTCACTCCTTTGCTACTAATGTCTAGCAACTTTACCACTCTGTATTTAGTAGAGCTTAATCTTCCTAATTTGCTTATTCTAACGGTTAAATCTTTCTTAATATACCGGACAGCAGCACGCTTATTATTCGATTCGTCAAACGTTAAAGGCTTAACCGAAATTTTCGTCATCATATTCGTCAGTTTGACTGCTCATAATTGCAATAGTATTGATTGGCTTAAAGTGTAAGTATTAACCTTAACATATTATTTTTCAATCATAATTATTAAAATTTTTGCCATTAGAAATGTTTGTTATTCGAAAAAGCTTGGATTTTAAATCAATTACAAAATAATAGTCTAGATATTAATTGATTATGGCGAAAACTACTATTAAATACCACACAACAACTAGAAAGCTTTGTATATAGAAGTATTGGCATTACAGAGGGATTGATATAGACCTTTCAATATGAGCAGAGTGGGCTTTGCTCACCTACTTTAAAGCATGATTTTTTGCTTTTCAAAAATTTCTTTGGGGCATAAAAAAGCCCGCTATGCGCGGGCTCGCGTTGATATTTTTATTATTATTTTTGTTGTATACGCTTATGCCTTTTCGGCTAAGTGAACCGAGCAGTTACTAATTGATATAATTATTATTATATTAGCCCTGTAGGCCGCTTTCCTCCTCAAACAACGCGTTAACGTTGAGCTACATCCCTTAAGCCAAGAGCAGTTTATCTCAAAAAAAACTTTTCTGTCCATAAAAAAACAACTTATATGGAAAACAAAAATATAAAGTTTTTATTTTTGTTTTATTACAATGACCTGAGAAACATTAGTAACATCTAATGTCTTTTAATACTGGCATTTACTGACGGTGTATCAAATTGGCACTCATAAGTTCAATAAAAACTTTCTAGCTACAGAATATAAAAACTAGCCGATTAGGAATGACAAATAAATAATTTATACATTCTAACCCATCTTCGTGACTATTTTTGACACATTTCCTGTAAATCAATAACTTGAA
>CAYNRB010000079.1:0-12979 GCA_964399475.1 uncultured Methylomarinum sp. | reverse complement strand
ATTTTTTGTTGAGTTTATTAGCGAGTGCTTCCCCCTCACTTTAGATTGCACCCCCGTCGGGATGAGGGCTTGAAAGAGACGGTTGACTGGTATAAAAACTGGCTAAGGAATTAGTTGAAATGACTTTTTCAACTATATGAAAATGATGATGACTTCTGTCAGATGCCTAGGCTTTTTTTTACTTACATAGTATATCTCTACCAGATTATCACCCATAGCGCCAATTTTTTTCCAAGCCAGGAAAAGAAGGTTAATTAATCGTAACCATCTGAATAGATAGCAATAATTTGAGATAAGGTTATTCAGACATTAAACGGGTTTCAAACCACTTAAAAAATTATTTTTAATTCACACTTATTATAGAGCGTATGCTGTAGCTTGATGCACAGTAGATCCGGATCGTCTTCATAGCGTTGCTGACATATTTGCTTGCAACCATTAGATAATTTGAATTGAGTTTTTGAAAAAAGTGCTTCACATGATTTTAGTTTTGAGGGTTTAATCTATAAACAAAACCATGCAAAGCATTGCAATAATTGCAAGCCTTCTTGGGGGGAATTATTTCATAGACATGCCTGATGGTGCAGATACTTTTCTCATGCTTTCACTATCAGCGCCTGAACCACAACCAACTAAAGTAACTGATAAACTTGCAATGACTAATACGATAGCACTGGTTTTTGTGAATAAGTTTTTCATTTTAAATCCTCATTTTATTTGTTTTTAGAGAGTTCTTTTTGATAGAACTATTTGCATGTAAAGCCAATTTTAATCAGAAATTTTCTGATTAGTGTTTGTTACAAGGTCAATTTAATTGGCTCTGGTTTACATAATAATGTGGTTTTGAACTACGCTTATTGACATAAATCAAGAAAAGATGAGGTCGGTTATTTATTGCGCCGTATTTCGGTTTTTAGGTATTAATTAGTTTACTATTATGAATACACTGAAATAAATTAATGATTCAAGCAATGCAATCTTTTATTTTATTTTGCAGTAGGCTGTAACCAATACAAAATAATGAAGTTTTATAACTTTGATTTATAGGCGCTATTTTATAGCGTAGAGATTTTTAAGAATTTAAGATCTATTTTTATTACTAAAACTTGATAAGTAAGGTTTTGGTTGGATAATAAAAAAACCTAGTATTTTTTGTTGTATTGAGTGCTTAGATTTTTTTAGTTTTTTAGACTGAATCACGGTTTAAGCTGATTTTTTCAATTGAGAAAAAGACTTAATTGTGGTGTAATAGCCGAGTTTTTATGTCTTATAGTGTCCCTTATATTAGAGTAAGGGATTTGTTTGCCGCAACTTGTCTGGAGTACGGACTTATTCACTATGCAATTTAATATTAAAGAAGGTTTAGATCTTCCCATAACGGGTAAACCTGATCAGGTGATTGAAAAAGGTAACAAGGTAAATTCAGTTGCAATTTTAGGGATAGATTATATCGGATTAAAGCCTAAGATGATGGTAGCTGTTGGAGATACCGTTAAATTAGGACAGGTTTTGTTTACTGATAAACAAAATCCTGGGGTTAATTTCACTTCACCTGGCGCAGGTGTTGTAAAGGAGATTAATCGTGGAGCAAAACGTGTTTTGCAGTCCGTTGTAATTGAGCTTAAGGGTACAGATCAGGAATCATTTAAAAAATATTCTGAAAAGAATTTATCAACCTTAACAATTGATGAGATTAAAGAAAATTTATTGGCTTCAGGCTTATGGACTTCTTTCATAGCTCGCCCTTACGGAAAAATCCCTTCGGTTGAAAGTAATCCTCATGCAATTTTTGTAACAGCAATTGATACTAGGCCATTAGCGGCTGATCCTGCTGTGATTATCAAACAACGAGCAGTAGATTTTGAAAATGGACTGGCTGTTGTTTCTAAATTGACAGAGGGTAAAACCTATCTCTGTAAAAAAACTGGTGCAGATGTCCCATCTAGCGATTCAGCACAAACAGCTGAATTCTCAGGGCCTCATCCCGCAGGTTTACCTAGCACACATATTCATTTAATTGATTCAGTCAATGTAGAAAAGAATGTTTGGCATATTGATTATCAATCTGTTATTGCTATTGGTGCATTGTTTACTTCGGGAACATTGAATGTCGAGAGAGTCGTGTCTTTGGCTGGCCCTACGGTTAAAAAACCACGTTTACTTACCACACAAGTTGGCGCAAATACTGATGATCTGGTTGCAGGTGAGTTAGAGGATTGTGAAAATAGAGTGATTTCAGGTTCTGTACTCTATGGTCATGAAGCTGCAGATTGGTCTGCCTATCTAGGCTGCTACAGTAATCAAATTTCTGTTCTAAAAGAAGGTAGGGATCGTGAATTATTTGGCTGGATAGTTGCTGGAAAAAGTAAATATTCAGCAATGAATGTATATACATCAAGCAAAGACCGAAAAAATAATCGTCAGTTTCCATTAACAACTGATAAAAATGGTAGTGATAGAGCGGTAGTACCCGTTGGTGTCTATGAATCAGTTATGCCTCTGGATATATTGGCAACTCCTCTATTAAAAGCGTTGTTAATAGGAGATACAGATCAAGCCCAGTTATTAGGATGTCTGGAACTAAGTGAAGAGGATGTTTCCCTATTTACTTTTGTTGATCCAGGGAAACATGATTTTGCGCCTGTATTAAGAGCAAATTTAACTAAAATTGAGAAGGAAGGATAATGTCGGCTAGAGATTTTTTAGATAGCATAGAGCCACATTTTACGAAAGGCGGAAAACTAGAAAAGTACTACGGTCTGTATGAGATGGTAGACACTTTTATCTATACCCCGTCTACTGTAACACGAGGTTCAACGCATGTTCGTGATGGCAATGATCTGAAACGAACCATGACTTTTGTAGTTATTGCAACATTGTTTTGTGTATTGATGGCAATGTATAACTCAGGATATCAAGCTAATTTAGCAATGGAAGCCATGGGATTGGAAGAAGCGAATAGCTGGCGCAGTATTCCCATGTCGCTATTTGGCTACAATCCAATGAATCCTGTTTCAAATATGGTTCATGGCGCACTTTTCTTTTTGCCAATTTATATTATTACCTTGGCAGTAGGAGGGATTTGGGAGGTTCTATTTGCAACAGTTCGTGGGCATGAAATCAATGAAGGTTTTTTAGTTTCTTCAATGCTATATAGTCTAATTCTACCGCCTGATATTCCTCTTTGGCAGGTGGCTTTAGGTATTTCATTTGGCATTGTTATTGGTAAAGAAATTTTTGGAGGAACCGGTAAAAACTTTTTAAATCCTGCCTTAACAGGACGAGCGTTCCTTTTCTTTGCTTATCCAGCAGCCATTTCTGGAGATTCAGTCTGGGTTGGTGTTGATGGATTTACAATGGCTACACCCCTAGCGCTTGCTGCTCAAGGTGGATTAGATGCTGTGCATGCAGCAGGTTATGGCTGGTTTCAAACCTTTATGGGCTTTATGCCTGGATCTATAGGTGAAACATCTACCTTAGCTATTCTAATAGGTGCTGTTTTTCTACTTTATACCCGAATTGGTTCATATAGAGTGATGGGAGGGGTATTTGGAGGTATGGTCGCCACTTCATTATTATTCAATATTATAGGAAGCGATAGTAATCCAATGTTTGCTTTACCCTTCTATTGGCATTTGACCTTAGGAGGTTTTGCCTTCGGTATGGTCTATATGGCAACTGACCCCGTCAGTGCGGCAATGACAAATACCGGTCGTTGGGTCTATGGCGCATTGATTGGGCTAATGGTGGTTTTGGTTCGAGTCGTAAATCCTGCATTTCCAGAAGGTATGATGTTATCCATTTTGTTTGCCAACATGTTTGCACCTGTAATTGATTATTTTGTCGTTCAGGCAAATATTAGAAGAAGGATAAAACGTCATGTCTAATGGAAATTTAAAAGAACGTTTAAATAAATATAAACAGAAACTGGATAATTCTGAGTACTATCAAAAATTTGATGCTTATAAACAAAAAGTTTTAGCCTTAAAAAATGATAGTCTAGAAAAAACAATCGCTGTCGCTTTCTCTCTCTGCTTTGTCTGTGCAATATTGGTTTCATTTGCAGCCGTTGCCTTAAGGCCGTTGCAAATAGAAAACAAGGCATTAGACATGAAGAAGAATATTCTTGAAGTTGCGGGATTGTTAGATGACGATACGGATATCAACCAGGCCTTTGCTACGCAAATTGAAGAAAAACTAGTTGATATAGTCACAGGCGATTACGTTGAAAATATGGATGTAGGTCAATATGATCAACGCAAAGCGGCTAAGGATTCGGCAACTAATATTATTTTGTCTCGGAAGCAAGATGTAGCTAGTATTAAAGTTAAAGCAAAAATTGCAAAAGTTTATCTGGTTAAAGCAGGTAATAAAATTGAATCAATCATTTTACCGATGCATGGCTATGGCTTGTGGTCAACTATGTATGGATTCTTGGCTTTAGAGGCTGATGGTCAGACTGTTAAAAGTATCAACTTCTACGACCAGGCAGAAACACCGGGATTAGGGGGTGAAGTTATTAATCCTAACTGGCGGGCACTCTGGAAGGGTAAAAAGGTATATAACGAAAAAGGTGAGCCGATACTTAAGCTGATAAAAGGCGTGGTTGATATTAATAGATCAGGTTCTGAATATCAGGTAGATGGTTTGGCAGGGGCTACTTTGACCAGCAATGGGGTCAGTAACTTAATTAAATACTGGATGAGTGCAGAAGGTTTTGCTCCTTATCTGGAAAAAATCAGAATAGACGGATAGGAGATTGTCATGAGTGCAGTATTAAATGATGAAACAAAAAAAGTACTGATTAAACCATTAGTTTCAGACAATCCAATTACTCTACAGGTATTGGGTATCTGTTCAGCATTAGCGGTGACTTCGCAAATGTCTACCTCACTAATTATGGCCTTAGCATTGACTGCAGTGACAGCCTGTTCAAGTGCCGCTATTAGTTCAATTCGAAACCATATTCCTGGTAGCATTCGAATTATTGTCCAAATGACAATAATTGCTTCTTTGGTAATTGTAGTTGATCAGGTTTTAAAAGCTTTTGTTTATGATGTCAGTAAACAATTGTCGGTATTTGTTGGCTTAATTATTACCAATTGTATCGTAATGGGACGGGCAGAAGCTTACGCAATGAAAAACCCCCCATTAGATAGCTTTATAGATGGTATAGGGAATGGCTTAGGCTACAGTTTGATTTTGATTATCGTTGCTTTTTTCAGAGAACTCCTGGGTTCAGGTAAGTTATTAGGTTATGAAATATTCACATTGACCAAAGACGGTGGCTGGTATGACCCTAATGGTTTAATGCTATTACCACCCAGCGCTTTTTTTATTATCGGTTTTATCATTTGGGGATTCAGACAATGGAAACCAGAGCAATTAGAAGACGCTGATTTTAAAATAATGGCGATTTCTCATGGTGAAGGAGGACATCACTAATGGAAGCTTATGTTAGTTTATTTATCAAAGCCGTATTCGTTGAAAATCTGGCTTTAGCATTCTTTTTGGGGATGTGTACCTTCCTTGCTGTATCCAAAAAAATATCAACAGCAATGGGTTTAGGTGTTGCAGTAATGGTTGTACAGGTAATTACTGTACCCGCTAATAACCTGATTTATCACATTTTGTTAAAAGAAGATGCATTGTCTTGGTTAGGTATCACAGGTGTTGATCTGAGCTTTTTAGCATTATTAAGTTGTATCGGCATGATTGCCGCTTTAGTACAGATTCTGGAAATGATTTTAGATAAATTTTTCCCGGCTTTGTATCATGCGTTAGGTGTTTTTCTACCTTTAATTACCGTGAATTGTGCAATCTTGGGCGGTAGTTTGTTCATGATAGAGCGAGACTACGACTTTGCAGAAAGTGTTGTTTATGGTATCGGTAGTGGATTTGGCTGGGCCTTAGCGATTACTGTAATGGCGGGTGTGAGAGAAAAGCTTAAGTACAGCGATATACCTGCTGGTTTAGAAGGTCTGGGTATTACATTTATTAGTGCGGGTCTGATGTCACTTGGCTTCATGGCTTTTTCTGGAATTCAACTGTAGGAAGGTTTAGTAATGCTTGAAATTGCATTGGGTGTCATATTATTTACCATGATTATTGTTGCACTGGTATTTATAATTATTGGTGCAAAGAGTCAATTGGTTGCTTCGGGTGATGTTGAAATTCTGATCAATGATGAGAAAAAAATACACGTCCCAGTAGGTGCTAAATTATTAACAGCATTAGCTGATGCGCATCTTTTTGTACCGTCTGCATGTGGCGGTGGCGGAACATGTGCACAATGTCGTGTAAAAATTCATTCAGGTGGTGGTGACATTCTACCAACTGAGCTAACTCATATCACCAAACGTGAGGCTGCCGAAGGCGAACGTCTTTCTTGTCAAGTGACTGTTAAACATGACATGAACATTGAGGTAGAAGACAGTGTTTTTGGTGTTAAGAAATGGGAATGTACTGTTAAGTCAAACCAAAATGTAGCGACTTTTATTAAAGAACTAGTTTTAGATTTGCCTGATGGTGAAGCGATTAATTATCGTGCGGGTGGATATGTTCAAATTGAATGTCCAGAACATGTATCAAAATATTCAGATATGGATATTGAAGAGGAATATCGTGAAGATTGGGATAAATTCAATTTATGGCGATTTGAATCTAATGTCAAGGAACCTGCTCTACGTGCCTATTCTATGGCATCTTATCCGGTAGAAAAGGAAATCATGTTGAATGTACGTGTTGCCACACCACCTCCTGGGTCTCCTGATAGTGTTCCACCAGGCATTATGTCATCTTTTATTTTCAACTTGAAACCTGATGATAAAGTATTTATATCTGGCCCATATGGTGAATTTTATGCCAAAGATACTGATGCAGAAATGGTCTTTGTTGGCGGTGGAGCGGGCATGGCTCCTATGCGTTCACATATCTTTGATCAGTTACGTAGAATAAAGTCAAAACGTAAAATGACCTTCTGGTATGGCGCACGAAGCAAACGTGAAATGTTCTATATCGAAGATTTTGATATGCTGGAGAAAGAAAACGATAATTTCGAATGGCATACTGCATTATCTGATGCGTTACCTGAAGATGAATGGGATGGTTATACAGGGTTTATTCATAATGTATTATTTGAAGAGTACATTAAGAATCATCCATCTCCTGAAGATTGTGAGTACTATTTGTGTGGGCCTCCAATCATGAACTCATCTGTGATTAATATGTTATTAGAAAATGGTGTAGAACCTGAAAATATCATGTTAGATGATTTTGGTGGTTAATTTTTAAATCAGATTGTTTTCTATTAGTTGTGAATTAATAGAGCGGATTCGAATCCGCTCTATTTGTTTTTTAACATTCTTTTTAAAGACCATTTGAATTTATGTTATTAAAAAGATTAGTCAATAGGTTGATATTTTTCTTACAACTGATTCTTTTATTATCTGCTTGTGATTCTCAAGTAACCAGTACACAAAAGACTTACCCGTTGCATTATTCAGATGCCATTATGGGGACAAGTTTTACCGTTAAAGCGTCATCTTTGCCTGATTCAATCACTAGCAACGAATTAAAGTCCAGTATTAAGAATCTTCTTGATAGGCTAAATGCTCAAATGTCCACTTATCAAGAGGACTCAGAACTATCCCAAATCAATTTAAATCATTCAACTGAATGGAAATCTGTATCAAATCCACTATTCAAGGTATTGAAAACAGCATATAAAATTTCAGTTCTATCAGAAGGAGCTTTTGATATCACCGTTGGGTCTTTGGTAAATTTGTGGGGATTTGGGCCTAACCCAACTAATTTCAAAGCACCAGATAATAATAAACTGGAAGAATTTTTAACAAAAACAGGCTATAAGTATCTAAGATTAAATGAGGATACAAAACAAATAAAAAAACAGTTTCCAGAATTGTATTTGGATTTATCTGCTATTGCTAAAGGTTATGCGGTAGATCAAGTGGGTTTGCTTCTAGAAAAGCAAGGAGTTACAAACTACATGGTTGAAATTGGTGGAGAGCTTAGATTAAAAGGAAAAAATATTCATGATCAATCCTGGCGTATTGCAATAGAAAAGCCAGTTTCAGAACAACGAATGATCCAAAAAATATTGCCTTTAACCAATATATCCTTAGCAACTTCAGGTGATTACAGGAATTATTTTGAAGTTAACGATGTGCGTTTTTCCCATACTATAGACCCACGAACTGGTCGACCCATCACACATAAACTGGCATCTGTTACCATTTTAAGTGATACTACTATGACAGCAGATGCCTTAGCCACTGCCTTAATGGTACTGGGGCCAGAATTGGGGTTTGAAATAGCGGAAAAGGCTAAAATAGCCGCACTCTTTATTATTAAATCGGATGAAGGATTTATCGAAAAATCCACTCCTGCTTTTAAAAACATAATCAGGTAAATAAGTATGATTTATTTTTTAGTTACATTTGCATTTATGTTAATTGTTGTAGTGATTATGGCGATTGGTGTTATATTTGGTAGGCGTGCGATTAAAGGTTCATGTGGTGGGGCAAGCAGTGGTAGCTGTGTTTGCGTCACAAAATGTGATAAAAGAAAAAAATTAGATGCAGAAAAAGCATTAAATGAGTTTCCAGTTACCATTGTTGAAAAATAAATAGATGTTTTAGAAGGAGATACTTCATGTTAGCAAAAATTACAATTGCAGATTATATGACTAGAAATATAATGACTGTAAAAAAAGATGCAGATGCATTGGGGACTATTAAACAATTACTAGATCATAAGATTACCTGTGCGCCAGTACTTGATCAATCTGGTAAGTTAATAGGCATGTTTTCAGAAGTGGATTGTATGAAAGTGGTTCTGGACGCATCCTATAATCAAGGTATGAGTGGTAAGGTTGCAGACTTTATGACACAGAAAATAGTCAAAGTTGAAGCACAATCCAGCATAGTTGATCTGGCAGAGAAGTTTCAGGATTCATCATTAAGAAGTTATCCTGTTTTCGAAGGTAATAATTTAGTTGGAATAGTCAGTAGAACAGACGTTTTGAAAGCCATCGTTTCAATTTAAAATCTAATCACATGTAGGTTGGGTTAACTTATCAAGCGTAGCGCGATAACATAACCCAGCAATATACGAGTACTGTTGAGATGGTATTTCCACAATCTTCATATTCTCTCTGTATATTCATTACACTCTACATCCCATGACATCGTAAGAGAAACAGTCTAAAATTTCACCTAGTATTCCATCTACTTTTGTTTGGTGAATGGTTTTTTTTGAATCAATAATGTAGCCCGTATGAAGCTTGCGTAATACGGGAGATTTTACGGCAAAGAACCCCGTATTACACTTCGTTCCATACGGGCTACCTATTCTAAAATATCCATCAAACCAAAGTTGATGGACTACCCGGTCAGTTTGCCATTTTCTTTCTCTTGAAAAATCTATAATCCCATGCAAACTCAACAACCTAGCTTCTATTGGCATGATTACGAAACATGGGGGCTAAGTCCCAGTCTAGATAGACCTTCTCAATTTGCGGGTATTCGCACGGATATGGATTTCAATATCATTTCTGAGCAGCCAGAGATGTTTTATTGTCGATTAAGTAATGATTATTTACCCAATCCTGAATCTGCCATCATTACCGGTATAACACCAGAAATTACCCAGCAACAGGGCATTCCAGAATTTGAATTCGCCCGTCGGATCAATCAACAGTTTTCCCAAACCAATACCTGTGTAGTAGGTTATAACTCAATTCGTTTTGATGAAGAGTTCTCGCGGAATATTTTTTATCGAAATTTTTACGATCCCTATGAATATAGCTGGAAAAATGGAAATTCCCGCTGGGATATTATTGATCTGGTAAGAGCCACCTATGCTCTCAGACCGGATGGAATTAACTGGCCTCAAAATGAACAAGGCTTGCCCAGTTTTCGGCTAGAGCTATTAACTGAGGCTAATGGAATCAGCCATGAATCGGCGCATGATGCAACCTCAGATGTCTATGCAACTATTGCCCTGGCACAATTAATCCAACAAAAGTCCCCCAAAATCTTTAATTATTATTTTAATCTTCGGAATAAAAATAAACTGAAAGATTTGATTGATGTAAAAAACAAAACACCCTTGGTTCACGTGTCAGGGATGTTTGGCTCAAAAAGAGGCAATACCAGTTTGGTAGCGCCGTTAATATGGCATCCAACCAATACCAATGCAGTGGTAGTCATAGATTTAGCTAAAGATATAACGCCAGTTTTAGCATTATCAGCAGATGAAATTAGAGAACGTTTGTATACAAAGCATGATGATTTAGGCGATAAAACCCCCATACCTTTAAAGTTAATCCATATTAATAAATGTCCTTTCCTTGCCGTTGAAAAAACCTTACGACCTGAAAATGCTGAGCGATTAGGAATTGATCGTAAGGCTTGTTGGGATAATTTAGAAATATTAAAAGCGCACTCAAAATTGTCTGAAGTAGTTACTGAAGTTTATCAACAACAATCCGATTTTGATAACAAAGGAAATGTTGATGCCATGTTATACGATAGTTTTTTTTCAAATGATGATAGAAGAGAATTTTCAAAAATCCGAGATTCAAAGCCTGAAGATTTAGCTAAATTAAATTTAATGATTTCAGATTCACGATTTGAAAACCTGTTTATTAGGTATCGTGCCAGGAATTTCCCAAATACACTAACAAACTCAGAATCTGAACAATGGGCTAGCCATTGTCATGCTGTAATCACATCTATAAAAGAAGAATATTTTTCTAATCTAAATTCACTGATTTTAAAGTTTGAAAATGATGAAAAGAAAAAAGACATTCTGAATGGTTTATGGGATTATGCAAAAACTATAGCTGACTAAAAAGTTTCAACCTAACGATTATCAGTTCGCCATAAACCAGGAGCTGAACCAATATTACATTTGAAAGCGCGACTAAACGCAGCAACATTATCATACCCAACTTGACTAGAAATCAGATCAAGAAATGTTAATTTGATTCTGAGTCCTATTATTTGATCTTATTAAAATGGCAAAATTTCATCGGTAATAATATCCGAAGTATGTAGTTGACTTTCCATATGTAACACTTCTGATTTAAAGTCGCTAATTTCGAACTTCTTAGACAAGTGTTTACTAACTTCTTTCTGAATTTTATTTTCTTTAAAAAATTTATCTATAACAACAACAAAATAACCATCAACATCTTGAAATTTAAGATAATCGGACTCATCACAAAAAGAGAGAATTAGAAATACCTTTAATCAATATGTAGATCCTGTCATTGTCTCGGAATTACTAGATCCTTCTAAGCAATTAAAACTGGGCGGTGAACGCAAAGAACAAACCGTGTTATTTAGTGATATTGCTGATTTCACTTCTTTTAGCGAAAAGCTTCCGGCTGAGGCTCTAGTCAAGTTAATAAATCAATATTTTACCTTGATGACTGATGAAATATCTCAACAGAAAGGTATTCTGGATAAGTTTATTGGCGATGCGGTAATGGCTTATTGGAGTCCATTAATTTGCGATAATCAACATGCGTAGCAGGCTTGTTAAACTGCTTTGAATATGCAGAAAATTCTGGATAATTTTCGCCCTGTCTGGCTGAGTAAAAACCAGCTTGAAATTAATGTCCGTATTGGTATAGCAACGAGAGAAATGATTGTGGGCAATATTGGGTTAGAACAGGCACGAAGATATACCTGTATTGGAGATAAAGTGAATTATAGTTCGCGTCTTGAAGGCTTAAATAAGCATTATGGAACGCAAATTATCATTGATCATCAGACCTGTTCTCAAATTTCAGGATTCATGGTTAGAGAATTAGATTGGGTACGGGTTATGGGGAGAGAAAAAGGAGAAGCGATATTTGAGCTGGTGGTGGTAGCTGATCAGCTGAACCCTGAAAAGATTGAATAGATTAATCAGTATCAGCAAGGTTTGGTTTGCTATAGACAAGCGCAGTTTATTGAAGCAGAAAAATATTTTCAAGTTTGGAAAATGATTTACCTAGTCAAGTCATGGTTGAGCGGTGTCAACAATTACAGAAACAACATAGGGAGTCATGGGATGGTATTCATACAATGTTGAGCAAATGATTGTGAATTGTTTGTTATTTAGCGGGAAGTATTGAAATACCTTTTAATTCTGTTAATTCGCTTTCCTGGCCAGGGGTCTTTTTTTCGGAGTAATGAACCACACCGTTTTTATCCGTCCATTTATAAGCTTGAAACGTGTCGGAAGAGTTACTCTTTTTATTGGAGGTAGAGCTGGGGAATATCTTTTTTTCGATGATAGGAAGTGAGGGTAGGCGAGGATTAAGAATATCCTCCAAAACAGATGATCTTTCATTATTGATGGTTTTTAGATAATACCAACTCGCACTAGCAAAGATGGCTATAAATAGTATTAGTTTAAGTAAAAATCTCATCAAAATAATTTTTTAAAATACAGATATTGTTATTTTAATTCAGTTTATACCTATAGTATGAAAAATCAATGTCTTTAGGTAAATGAAATTGATACTAACCAGCGTGTTATCAAAGCTATACTGAAGGTTTCTCTGTGATTTGAATTTTTATCATTGTTATCATAGTCTTTGTTCGTCTTTTTATGCGATTTTTTATGTGGAATAATTAACTGGCTTTTATTCAGGAAGCTAATTCATGTGATCTAGTTCACAGTGTAATTTTTTCAACTTGGTAATAATACACGCACTGATGATTTTTCTAGTACCTAGAAAATATAAGAAATGGTTTACAAATTTAACTGAAAACTTTTTCTAAGAAATTTATTCCACAATACTTTACAGGTTATTTCTGCTACATTATCTGTGTATATTAAGGATTGCTATTTAGCATAAGCAAGAAATCTTGCTTAAAGATTTTTTATGTAATGTCGCTTCCCATATCTTACCTTGGCTCTTGCCCTCAGGATATTAACAATATGAATATAAACTTATTAA
>CAYNRB010000078.1:0-13141 GCA_964399475.1 uncultured Methylomarinum sp. | reverse complement strand
TTAAATGGATAGGGTAGCTCCCGAAAGCCGCTCCGTGACGGACTCCTTTTAAATTATTCACGGACTGACCTACGGACGTTAGAAATGCCTAAAAATTTAATTGCAAGAATTGTAAAACACCCAGTGTTTATTTATACCATAGGTCTTATCGGTATATTTTCAGGATTTTTGTTAGCAGGTGACTATATTTTAAAATTCATGAATAATCATATTATGGCCACATATGCCGCTCAATGGTCGTTAATATGGGGTGCTTTTATATTTAGTTTATATGCCTACTATTTTCCAAAAAATATTTATGTTATCAAAACAGGTAAAGATAACTATGACATAAAACTGAGCGTCATTAGGAAGTTATCATTAAAACTGAGGAAGTCTGATGGAGCTGTATTTACCTACGACGGCATAACTCACGAATTTTACGTGGATATTAACGGGACATGGGAAAAATGTTTGAATCAGATAAATATAGGAAAACACGTTGATGATACTGTTACAATCTCAGATTATGGTAGCAAGTACTATTTAGTCAATATGTTAAACCTAAATAAGATTAAAATTCCTACAGAAACAAGCGTTACAAAAATAATTGGTGATTCAGTTGAAAACGGTATGGTATTAATGCTGAGGAAATATGATTAAATACTTGTCAAAGAATTTCGGACTTGAGTGGATTTTTGGCTGATATTTAGGAAGTACATACGAGGGTATAATTTATTTGTATGATTTATTAGTTTTTAAATAATAATGCTTTGTGTTTATTGTTCGAATATCTTTCTCGCCATTATTGTAGCAATATACCAGTTAGCAAAGGTGATAGGCAAGCAAACAGCAGTTGTTTTAGTTATCGAGATTGCATTCTCAAATCTGTGTTTTGTTCAAAGCATTCATGGCCTCTGAAAAATTTCCGGAAATAATGTTATCTAAATGTGAATCTACCCAGTCAAAAACAGGAATTAATAATCTTTGCTCATCTTTCGAGGGCTTTGAAAGTACATAATCTGAAACTGATTTACCCGAAGCGGGTCTTGAAATTCCTAATCTAATGCGGTAGAAGTCTTTTTCATTCAGCTGAGAAATAATGTCGCGTAAACCATTATGTCCCGCATGACCGCCGCCTTTTTTTAGTTTGACTGCGCCCACCTCAAAATCTAGCTCATCATGGACAACTAAAATTTCTTCCGCTTTTAATTTGTAAAACCTAGCTACAGAACCGACCGATAAGCCGCTACGGTTCATAAATGTCTGAGGTTTTAGTAAAATTATTTTGGATGTGCCAATGAAGGTATTGGCAATAATGCCGTGAAATTTTGATTCTGTAGACCACGAACCTGAGTGTGATTGCAACAAATGGTCTAAAAACAAAAACCCGACATTATGTCGGGTTTTTTGATATTGCTGACCAGGATTGCCCAAACCAGCTATAAGCTTAATCATTATCAAGCATCCGTTGCCAGATTAAGGTCTATTCTTCTTCAGGGGATGAACCTTCTTCATCTGATGCTTCTTCTTCATCACTTTCTTGAGGGCCTCTAACTTTCATGACTTGTGCTACTGTATGGTCATGGTCACCTTCTTGAGCCAAAGCAAGAATTTCAACACCTTCAGGTATAATAAGATCGGAAAGATGAATGGATTCGCCTAATTCAAGATTAGTTAAATCAATTTCAATAAACTCAGGCAGGACAGAAGGTAGGCAAGAGACTTCTACATCTACCATGGCATGTGTAACAACACCGCCCATTTTAACGCCCGCACATTCGCTTTCATTAATAAAATGTAAGGGAACTTTAACTTTTAGGGCGTGAGTCAAATCCACACGCATAAAATCCATATGCAAAATTTGTGGTCTTGCAGGATGGCGTTGAATATCTTTCAAGATGGCTTTTTCAGTTTTTCCATCTATCTTAAGGTCTAATACATGTGAATACACAGCTTCATGTTCTAGACTTTTTACGATATCGTTATGTGATAATACAATTGACTGAGGAGCATTCGCACCGCCATAAATTATGGCTGGAATGTTGCCTTTACGTCGCTCAGCTCTTGCTGCATGTTTTCCTGATAAGTCGCGATTTTCAGCCACGAACTCAAATATATTAGCCATTTTTTTCTCCACGCTAAATCTTTATATAAGCAATTCTATTTAACCCCCGCTTTCTTATTAAAATAAATGCGCAGGTTTTGATGTTCTATGTGTAGAACAAGTGTGTTCTGTCGCTAAATCAAATGCTATGCAGTTGAAATAAGGTCAGTAAATTTTTTCAGGCGGTATAGAAAAACACTTGTTTTTACAGTGAAAGTAAAAAGTGTTTTATTAAAATAAGTATGGCGGACAGTATATGTAAATTGCGTGGAGATTTTATTAGTTCCTAATCTACATAAAGTGAACTTACTGATTCACTTTCAGCAATTCTTCTAATTGTTTCTGCAAGCATTTCCGCAACACTTAATTGCCTTATTTTATCAATTGAAAGCAATTCTTTTGTCAGCGGTATGGTATCGGTTACAATCAATTCATCCAGTACAGAATTTCGCACATTTTTTGCAGCAGCACCTGATAAAACAGGGTGCGTACAATAAGCCACTACTTTAAGTGCGCCTTTGTTTTTTAAGGCTTGGGCTGCATTGCATAATGTGCCCGCAGTATCCACCAAGTCATCAACCATGACACAAGTCCGGTCTGAGACATCCCCAATAATATGCATTATTTCAGAAACATTAGCTTTGGGTCGGCGTTTATCTATAATAGCCAGATCCGCATCACCCAATCGTTTCGCTAAAGCCCGTGCTCTAACCACGCCACCCACATCAGGTGAAACAACAATCACATTTTCATATTTCTGGCGCCAGACATCGCCCAGTAACAAGGGTGAGGCATAAACATTATCAACAGGAATATCAAAGAAACCTTGAACCTGATCAGCATGCAAGTCAACAGTTAAGACACGGTCTGCACCTGCTGTATCAATCATATTGGCGACTAATTTTGCGGTAATAGGTACTCTGGCAGAGCGCGATCTACGATCCTGGCGTGCATATCCGTAATAGGGTATGACCGCAGTAATTCGGGATGCAGAAGCTCGTTTTAAAGCATCTATCATCACTAGTAATTCCATTAAGTGTTCGTTAGCAGGGGAGCATGTTGGTTGAATTACAAAAACATCCCTGCCTCGGACATTTTCTTCAATTTCAACAACTATCTCGCCATCGCTAAAGCGACCAACAGTGGCCATTCCTAGGCGCATGTTAAGTTTCCTTACTATACCTTCTGATAACGCTCTGTTGGCATTACCTGAAAATACCATCATAGAGGCATCTTGCATTTAAGCACTCCGCTAGATTTGGTAAATGAAGATAATGGCTGGGCTGCCAGGATTCGAACCTGGGTATGCGGAGATCAAAACCCCGTGCCTTACCGCTTGGCGACAGCCCAATTAAAATCGTAAGTAGATTCTACAATATAAAAATCTAGCTTAGACCCGTAAACTCAACTTTTCAGTCAAAGGTGAGTTATTTAAACCTTTGGTCAGGAATATTCGCCATTTTCCTTTTAGAGAATGGTATGCATTTCTTGCAGATTCTTCTGAATCAAACTGAGAAAATACACAGGCACCTGTACCCGTTAATCTGGCATTCGAAAAAACTCCCAGATCATCCAAAGCCTCTTTTACTGGCTTATACAAATTGCATACAGTATCCAGACAATCATTCTGGTACTGACCTGCAACAAAGTCCACCATTTTGATTGATTTACTATCTCTTGTCAAATCTTTTGCTGAAAAAATTTCTTTGGTATTAACATTGCAGACTGGCTTGATAATTACCATCCATTTTTCAGGAATGTCGATATTGAGTAGTTGTTCTCCAACGCCTTCGGCCCATGCAGCATGACCAAAAATAAAAACGGGAACATCAGCTCCCAGTTGCAATCCAATCTGCATCAATTTATCAACAGATAAATTTAGATCCCATAAGTGATTTAAAACTACCAGTGTAGTTGCTGCATCAGAACTACCGCCACCCAAACCACCCCCCATCGGTAGGTTTTTTTCAATTTCAATGCACACACCTTTATTACAACCTGTTTCCTGTTTTAACAGGTTGGCCGCTCTAATGGTTAAATCAATATGCTCAGGAACTCCTGGAGTAGGTGATTGTAGGCTAATATTACCCTCATTGACAGGATGGAAGGTTAGCCAGTCATACAAATCAATGAATTGAAAAACAGTTTGAAGCAAATGATAGCCATCTGCTCTTTGGCCAGTAATTCTTAGCATTAAGTTGATTTTTGCAGGGGCTGGCCATTTTTCGTTCCAGCCGATTATATCTTTTTTCATGAGCTTAGAAAGTGAAGGTGTATTTGTAGAGTGGACTTTAGTCCGCTAGGAACAAAGCATCTGCAAAAGAATCAGAATTGACAAAGTTACTAAGTACCCAAGTATAATTAATTTAACTAACTTTTACGCAGGTTTTTTTTCATCTTCAGTGTTGTAGAGATAGGCGCATAGCGAGCTACGTAACTATTTATGCAACGCTGAAGATGGAAAAAAAGACAAGTAAAATGTTAAATTAATTATGCTTGGGTACTTACAAGCTGTGTTAATTTTATAGGTTACTGTTCTCGGATATCCTTCATTGATAAGTTGCGGACTAAAGTCCGCTCTACATTGCTATTATCTAGGAGGCTGTCCGAGAACCAACATCTTACTGAGTCGACACACAACATATAGTGTTTAAATTAAATTTTAACACTATATGTTGTGCTGGTTTTTTAAAGATTGCTGTTCTCGGACAGCCTCCTAGCCATTAATTTTGGTTGATTTTCTGGATTTAATTGTAACTTCTTATAAATTCCAGTGCTTAATAATCAATTTAAATTGTGTATCCCCTTTTTTAATTATTAATTTGCGTGGCATTTGATTGAGTTCTATTTGTTGCATTTGCGAGTAATTGATTACCCAGCCGGATTGTGAAAAACCATTAGTAAGGGGAAAGTATTCAGTTTCTGGATCCACTAAACCAAGTACCCAATATTTTAATGCAGAGATTGGCAGTGACAGTCCTAATTGCCTAAAAACGTGCTCATCTATATTGCCGATGTATTCATGACGATTATTACCTGTATCAAAGGTTACGCTTTTTGGGGATAAGCTGATTTGAGTACGTCCTTGTCCAAAAGGCCCTGCCAATTCAATTTCATCATTTAGCGCTTGATGTGTCCAATTAATAGATGCTGAAAATGATTGTTTTGCGTCAGAGTAGCCGATTTTTCCTGAGAAAGACCAGTTTGAGATGTTGTACAAAAAATCTCGATTTTCTAATTGAAAATCAAGATTAGTTGTTTTGGGGACAGAAGTACACGATAGTAATATATTTGTCAGAATAATGAATGTTAAGGTTTTAAGAAACTTGGATGAAACAGTTTCTACTGACACAGACTTAATATTTATCTTCAAAGTGTGGTGTAGGTTAAAAGGTGCAGTATGTAAGTACCCAAGCATAATTATTTTAACTTTTTACTTGTCTTTTTTTCCATCTTAGCCGTGACATAAATGGTTGCGTAGCCAGCTATGCGCCCATTTATGTCACGGCTAATATGAAAAAAAATCCTGCGTAAAATTGTTAAAATAATTATGCTTGGGTACTTAGAAAAAATGAAATGACAAAAGAGAAAAGGTTGTTAGCAGTTCTTAACGCAACTCAGTTGACAAAGATTTATTATGCACTTTTTTAATCTTCTATCTAGAATTGTTGGTCAAGAAATCGTTGTTTAAATTTTAAAAGATATTCATCATCAGGCGATTTTTTTAAAGCCCTCTGATAAATTTCGATGGCTTCTGTTTTTTTACCTTGTACCCATAAAACTTCGGCAAGATGAGCCGCTATTTCACTTTCTGGTTGTTTTTTATAAGCGTCACGTAAATAATTCAAGGCCTCTTCAGTATTACCTAGTTTAAATTGCAACCAGCCTAAGCTGTCAATAATAACGGCTTCTTCAGGTTGAATTTTAATCGCTTGTAATAGATACTTCTCAGCTTCTTCGTATCGGTCTGTTCTATCAACTAAGGTATAGCCTAATGCATTCAAAGCACTGGCATCATTAGGGTCTAATGAGATGATTTTTTTCAGATCTTCCTCTACAATCGTCAATTTATTGAGCTTTTCTGCAATTAATGCTCGGGTATATAATAAATCTCTATGCTCAGGCGAGTCTTTTAATACATCGCTTAAGACTTCAAAAGCTTTTTGATATTTTTTCTGGTCATTGTAAAATTCAGCTTTTAGCAGTTGAATGTTAATGTGTTTACTGGGGTATTTTCCCGATAAAGCTTCTAAACGATTTTCTGCTTCAAGGTAGTTTTTCTGGTTTAGCAACACAGAAACAGCAGCCATAGATGAATCGTATGTATATGGGCCTTTGGTCACTTTATCAAACCAGACCAGCGCTTTATCATAATGCTCATTTTTATATTCTATCCTGCCAATGTAAAAACTTGCCTGGGCATCCCATGCCGGTTTGTTAACCAGGTTTTTGAAATATTCTAAGGCTTCATCTTCCTTTTTTTGCTGAATCAGAATTAAGGCAATAGCAAACTGACTGTCACCATCTTCTGGTTTGTTTTCAAGAATATTTTTATATAATTGTAAGGCCTCATCATATGCTTCATTCTTAATCAGGATCTGGGCTAGCATTTTTCTGACACGACGATTATCAGGTGCTTTATTCAGTACTTTTTCTAGCAACTCTCTTGCTACACCAAATTCACCTGATTGTGCAGCAAACTGTGCTTGTAAAATAAGTGCTTTATCCCATTCCGGTTGTATTGATATTGCCTGGGCTATTTTTTGTTTTGCTAAATCAAGTTTTTGTAAGCGCCCCGCTAATAATGATTGTACCAAAAAAACGCTGGCATTATCTTGATGTTGTTCAGAAATGGTTTCTAATACTTCGAATACAAATTCAGGGCTAACCTCATTTCCAAGTGCTTTAGTCAATTCCAGTAGTGTTGATTCAAAACTTGCAGGATCATTTTTTAAAATACTGTTTAAATGTTCTACTGCTGTATCCTTATCAGTTTCTCTGAAAGCCGTAAAAACCGCTATTTTTCTTGCTGTCAGGTTTTTTTCGTCATGTTTGAGCCATAATGAAACGGCTTCGTTGGTTTTTTTACTATTCTTGATAAAAAATCCAATTTTTGCAGCCCTTTCTGCAATTCTGGGATCATCAACATGTTTGGCAGCTTGTAAATAAGCATCCAATGCTACGTTGTATTGATTTCTTTGCCCGGCAATTTCTGCGGTCAATAATAAATAAAGTACATCTGATGAAATAGATGTAGCATGTTCAGAAGGGAGAGCCAACTCATTACTGTTTTTTTCAACAGTTAGTGGCGCATGAGTAACTTCTTTATCAGGAGCGCTCGCGCATCCGACCAGAAAAACGAGTATAAACCCGGTTATCAACTTCATATTTAACACCAATAGTTCCTACTATTAAAAACCCCTATAGGGTATCAGAAAATCTAAATAGTTCAGATTTCAAATTATGATCCGTCTGTTTTTTTTCAGTACTCCACTGACCGAATCTTGCAAAAGAGTGTGGCTGAAAGAGTCGTTTATTCCAGTAAGTCTATTGAAGAAAATTCACTTTCTAATACAATTGACGCAATAAAAAACCGGAAACTAAGCTTCATAGAGTATATTCAATTTGGATAATAACAATATATTACTTAGAATATAGGGTTCTATAGATACATTTACAAGATTAATCAATGACACTTCTTGCCGTAGGGATAAATTATAATACAGCACCTGTTGCTATCAGAGAGCGTTTAGCATTCCCTGCAGAGACACTTGAATCATCTTTGAAAACCTTGTGGAAGAGTCACAAAATCAAAGGCGCAGCCATTTTATCCACCTGCAATCGGACAGAGTTTTATTATCAGGCCGAAACGGATAATTATAATACACTGATAGACTGGATCGCAGAAAATAAAAAAGTAAGTAGAGCAGATTTTACGCCCTATTTGTACAGACACACTGATAGTCAGACTATACGTCACATGTTTCGTGTGGCTTGTGGACTAGATTCCATGGTTTTAGGTGAACCGCAGATTCTTGGGCAAATGAAAACTGCCTATCAGGCAGCCTATGATGCCGGAACATTAGGTAAATATTTGGGAAAATTATTTCATCATACTTTTTCTGCTGCTAAAAAAGTGCGAACGGATACGGCTATTGGTTCAAGTCCTGTGTCGGTTGCATTTGCAGCAGTACAACTCGCCCAGCAAATCTTTAATTCACTGAGTGAACAAACTGCATTATTAATTGGAGCGGGTGAAACCATTGAGCTGACAGCCAGGCACCTGCATCAACAAGGTATTGCCCGTATTATCATTGCCAATCGAACTTTTGATAAGGCACATGCACTGGCTACGCAATTTAATGGACATGCGATTGAGTTATCAGAACTTTCTTCTCATCTCGCCGAAGCCGATATTATTGTATCTTCTACTGCGAGTCAACTGCCTATATTAGGTAAGGGACGGGTTGAAAGTGCCATAAAAAAACGTAAGCATAAGCCCATGTTCATGGTTGATCTTGCTGTTCCGCACGATATAGAAGTCGAAGTAGGTCAGTTGCAGGATGTTTATTTGTATACCATTGATGATTTGCAAAATACTATTGACCAAAACATGGATTCGAGGCGTAAAGCGGCTGCACAGGCGGAGGAAATAATTGATGCACAAGTTGAATATTTTTTGTCATGGATGCGATCTCAGGGCGCACAGTCTGTGATAAGAGATTTTCGGCAACAAGCTGAATTAACCCGAGACCAAGTGCTGGCTTTGGCGCTTAAACAACTTAATAACGGACAATCTGCTGAAGACACTTTAAATCGTCTGGCTTATAGTTTAACTAATAAACTTATCCATACGCCCAGTGCACAGCTACGAATTGCTGGTGAAAATGACAGAAATGATGTTATCGCTGTAGCAAGAGAAATATTTAATTTAAAAAAATGAAAGCATCAATCAATACAAAACTAGAAAATTTAACCGATCGATTTGAGGAAATTGCAGCATTACTCTCTCAACCTGAAGTGCAAAGTGACCAAAACAAGTTTCGATCTCTCAGTCAGGAATATGCCCAAATAGACCCCATTGTCGTTTGTTTTAAGCAATATCAGCTTAATCAAGAAGACCTGGAAGCCGCGATAGAAATGAGTAAGGATACTGATCCTGAACTGCGAGAAATGGCTAAGGAAGAGCAACAAGAAGCAGAAACACAAAAGCAAAACTTGCAACTTCAATTGGAGGTTTTGTTATTACCTACAGATCCGAATGATAACAGAAATATATTTTTAGAAGTCCGAGCGGGGACTGGAGGTGATGAAGCCGCTATATTTTCAGGCGACTTGGCGAAAATGTATCAGCGATATGCTGAAAAGCAAGGCTGGAAAGTTGAAATCATTAATGAAAATAGAGGTGACCATGGAGGGTTTAAGGAAATTATCCTGCGAATTTCTGGAAAAGATGTTTTTTCACACCTGAAATTCGAGTCTGGCGTTCATAGAGTTCAGCGAGTTCCGGAAACTGAGTCGCAGGGCAGGGTGCATACATCTGCATGTACCGTTGCGATTATGCCTGAAGTAGAAAGTCTTGATGAATATGTAATCAATTCAGCTGATTTGCGAGTTGATACATTTAGAGCATCAGGTTCGGGAGGACAGCATGTGAATAAAACAGATTCTGCCATTCGTCTTACTCATTTACCTACAGGTGTGGTTGTAGAATGTCAAGATGAGCGTTCACAGCATAAAAACAGAGCACGGGCAATGTCCTTATTGCAATCAAGATTGTTAACCGCTGAACAGGACAAGCAGCACGCAGAACAGGCAGAAAATAGAAAGTTGCAGGTTGGTTCGGGTGACCGTTCTGAAAGAATTCGGACTTATAATTATCCGCAAGGACGTATGACTGACCATAGAATTAATTTGACCCTGTACAAGCTGGAAGAAATTATGCAAGGCGGATTGGATCATGTTATTAATCCGTTAACTAATGAGCATCAGGCAGAATTATTGACCCAGTTGGGTGATGACTGATATTCAGGCTACTTTGGCTGAAGCTACAACAAGACTCGAAACTCTTTCAGATTCAGCATTATTGGATGCAGAAGTGTTACTTTGCCAGGTTCTGGATAAACCTCGTTCACATCTTAGAGCATGGCCAGAAAAACAGTTAAATGTAGCCGCTGAAAGTCAATTCTGGAAATTGTTAGAGCAACGCCAGCAAGGTGTGCCTATCGCTTATCTTACCGGGAAAAAGGAGTTTTGGTCGCGTGATTTTAATGTCAGCCCTGATGTTTTAATTCCCAGACCCGATACCGAATTACTGATTGAACTTTGTTTAAAATTACTGGAAAACCAGCAGAATAGCCGATTGATAGATTTAGGTACGGGTTCAGGCATCATCGCAATAACACTGGCAGCTGAAAGGCCAGAAATAGAAATTGTTGCAACGGATCTGAGTGATAAAGCTTTGGATATAGCTAAAGCCAATGCAAAAATACACAAAGTAAATAACATTCGATTCAAAAAATCCTCTTGGTTTAATGAAATCACCCAGAATGAGTTTGATTTAGTAATCAGTAATCCACCGTATATTGCGAGTAATGATGTGCATTTAACACAAGGTGATTTGCGTTTTGAACCCGATAGTGCATTAATTTCTGAGAATCAGGGGTTGCAGGATATTCAAACCATCATTAAACAAGCAAGACAGCATTTAAAATCGGCAGGTAGATTACTTATTGAGCATGGTTTTGACCAAGCTCTTGCGGTTCAGGAGTTGTTTGCAATATTTTTGTATCAAAAAATTAAAACGCATACGGATCTTGCTGGAAACCCCAGAGTAACGACGGGACAATGGTTTAAATAAATCTTTTGGTTTATTGCAAGATGAATATTTTTACTGATGACCTCGAACTGAGCGAATCAGATTTCTGCTTTTAAGATAAGCCTGACCGATCGGGTTATCTAATTTGCACTGTATCCACTCGGATTGAAGATAATAGCTATCCAGTCTGGGTAACTCAGCAAGGTCTTGATTTTTATTTAAAGTATTTAGAAAGATGGTAACACTTGCTCTATAACGAGGTCTTGCAAATTCACGGACTTGCTCATTGTAGTAGCCATAAGGGTAAGCAAAATAATCCGATCTTTTGCCTAGCCGCTGTTCAATAAGACTGCCACATTGTTCGCATTCTTCCTCTAGTTGATCAGTCGTTAACTTAGTCATATTGGGGTGAGTTTGAGTATGCGCCTCAATAGAAATATTACCCGCATGACAAGCTTCAATTTGATCCTAGTTCATTATTTTGAATTTTGGTGCCTCTTTGGGCATGGTAGGCCAATTATTATCACCACCTATACAGGTGGTTAAAAACAGGTGTGCAGGGATATTATAATCCTTGATAACTGGCAGAGCATGGCTAAATACAGAAAGCATACCATCATCAAAGACCAAAGCTAATCCTCTGTTTACATCATCGCTTAACAAGGTTTCCAAGGGGTAGATAGGTAAGTACCCAAGCATAATTAATTTAACATTTTACTTGTCTTTTTTTCCATCTTCAGCGTTGCATAAATAGTTACGTAGCTCGCTATGCGCCTATTTATACAACACTGAATATGAAAAAAAATCCTGCGTAAAATTAGTTAAATTAATTATACTTGGGTACTTATATTTGAATCAGTAATGGATTGAATCAGTTTCTGAAAGTTTTCTGGATCGAAGGAAAGAACGGATCCACTGGAGTCAATACTGTGAAACGTAATAATAGCTTTCATCTTTTGTTAGTATTTGATCGTTGCGATTGATGAAGGTTTTCTAATTATATGCTTTGGGATTAATAATCCGCATTTTTAGTGTATGACCGCGCGAAGTATAGTCTTTCATTTTCTGTTAAGTCTAAAGAACGTGAAACAAATAACTTATGCATTGTTGTTAAAAAATTGATTTAATAAATCTTATCAATTAGTATACGGCTTCAAATTTTAGGCAAGTGGATTTTATTGGTTGTTTAGTTTGCAACACCAATATAAGTGAAGTATTGGTACTATACTTCTATCTCAGTTGTTATTCTTCGTATCGTCGCGGTTGGAAATATGTCAGTCGTGGGTTTTTTCTATTGAGTTATGTTGCAGAGAGTAAATTTGCGGGGATTTTTGTAGGGTGGGCAAAAAAGACGTTTACCCGTGTCCAGATAGATATCAGCAATTGAAACAAGGCGAAGTAATTATTAATGTACTATTTTGAGAGTAATATAATTTTGGAGTATAGAATATGAAACATGTGAAGGCGGCATTGGTTTATGGTTTTTTTGTGTTATTAAGTACACAAACACATGCTGATGTAATTGATGTTCAGGCAGGGAAGGAAGCTTTTGAAACATGTAGAGGATGCCATAGTTTACCAGGATACAGTAATGTTTATCCCACTTACTATATACCTAAAATAGGAGGGCAACGTACAGCCTATATAATTTCTGCATTAACGGCCTATAAGAATGAAACCAGACCACGAACGTCAATGCTTGCCAATGCAGCTAACTTGTCAGAAGATTCAATAAAAAACATTGCAGCGTATATTGAAGTCTCTACAACAAGAAAGGCTAAAGCACCTTTTACAGGCGATCCTGCAACAGGTAAAAAATTAGCCGAGGCTTGCTTGGGTTGCCATACAACTGATTTAAAAGATGGTCTTACTGCGCCTATTTTGGCAGGTCAATATGGTAATTATCTTGTAAAAGCCATGAAGGATTACCAGTCAGGCAAAAGAGAATCTCCCCTTATGCAAAGTATGTTGACTGGGTTGACTGAAGAAAACCTGGAAGATATTTCTTCTTATTTTGCAAATATGAAAAGTTTAAGTAGCATGAAATAATTATTTTCGAGTAAGACTATAGAATGTTATGGCTAACGGACAAATAATTGAAATATGCTACGAGCTTTTTTATTATCTCATATCGCTAGTTTAAAACTATGCACTTTCAGTGCAAGGCTTTAGCTGCTACTCCTATTTTTTTGTGATCTAGGAGTAATTTGAGAAAAATATTATCATTAAATCGTATC
>CAYNRB010000077.1:0-13191 GCA_964399475.1 uncultured Methylomarinum sp. | reverse complement strand
AGTTACATAGCTTGCTATGCGCCTATTGCTGCACGACCAAAGACAAACAAAAATCGTATCCACTATAAAACCCAGGGCAACCGTCACTGATATTGAATTAACGGGTAGCCTGGATGTAGCGCAGCGAAATCCGGGAAGGAATGATACGACTGCCCCCGGATTCCGCTACGCTCCATCCAGGCTACATTGATGGCATGTCTGAGTGGCTGTCGGTCTTCCATGCTCCCCCCCGGGATTTATAGCGGACACCAAAAATCCTACTCAATAATGGATGATTATTTATTTCCAACTCCCTAAAGTCCGCTCTACATCCTTGCCTATCGATAGGCTCAAATAATTTGAACCTGATTTCTACCTTTATTTTTTGCCTGATACAAGGCATCATCTGCATTTTTAATTAGGTAATCTAAAGAATCTATTTTCTCGCCTTGTAGACTACAAACGCCAAGAGACAGAGTAACAGGGATTAACTTGTCCTCAAATACAAAACTGAATTGCTCAACTTTTTTGCGTATTCTTTCCGCCAGATTGCCTACATCATCGGCCTCGCCATTGTATAGCAATATAATGAATTCCTCACCGCCATATCGCGCAACCAAATCATCAATCCGCATCTGAGTCTGTAAAATTTTTGCCAGTTCCACCAACACATAATCGCCTGCCGGATGACCAAAATTATCATTAACCTTTTTAAAATGATCAACATCACACATTATTATGCTTAATTTCTCATTATTTTTTTTACTATATGATAGCTTTTCTTCTGCCCTTAGCAAAAAAGTATAGCGGTTAGAAATTTTAGTTAAATTATCGGTATGTGCAGCCTCGTATAAAATATTTTCAGACTCAACTTCACTAGAATTTTTATATTCAACTTTCATTAACGTACTGCCTACCCGAATTCTGGCATTCGAGGCAAGAATCTGCCTTTCTACACGGATTTCATTTATATAACAGCCATTAGTAGAATCATAATCTTGCAGAACAACAGAGTCAGAATAGATAATGATCGCGCCATGTTTACGAGAAATCTTGGAATCTTCAATCTGAATATCAACATCGCTGGTGCGCCCAAAAATATTTGAGTTATTCTTTAATTGATATTGTTTACCTTGATCAATACCTGAAACAATCACCAAATAAGGTAATAGTTCTGCATCCTCAGAATAAACATTATGTCTTTTTTCAATAATTGTGGTTCTAAGATGAGCGGGCGTTTTTTTTATAGTTGTCATAATATAAATTGAGATAAATGTCTATCACTAAAAACAAAACAAGAGATATTAAAAACATCATGGTGAGGTACAATCGCTTTAGCTATTCTATTCATGAAACATGTCCCATCTTCAGTATGGCAATACAACTGAATTAAAAAATAATAATTTAAGACAGTTGTCGACAAAAAGAGTGTGAATCTCAAATAGAGAATTTAGCAACAAAAAGATTCTATCTAAAACAATATGCATTCCCATAATGAAAAAGCATACGCACTGTTAAAAAAGTGACAACTTACTATACGGGCATTAACTGAAGGAAAAATAACCAATGATGTAATTACTATAGTAGAGTTTGATAAGTATTGTAGGATTGATTTTTATCGATAAGTGTAATTAAGAGCGAAGTAAATTCTGCCCCAATTCCCTTGGACAAAGGAATATGTACTGGATAACCAACAATAGACAATATTGATAGATTGAGCAAGAAAAATAGCTAAATACACAAATCGAATGATCCACTTCACAAACCTTAGGTCAATAATACCAGACATACTAATATGCCATCATTTTTTCAAACCAATAATTAAATTGGAATTTTTTGAAGTTATTTCGTGCACGTTTCTAATCCGATAGCGCCCCGTTTCAGTTTTAGTGTATACCGAATATTCCCAATACAAATAGCCCCACAGCATTGTTCCATTGGGAGCTTCTTCTATTGTCCAGCCTTTGGATATTAGTTCTTTTGCTAAAAAACGATTAAAAACACCATGACCTATAAATAATACTGAATCGTATTTGTTCGCCAGTTGAATTAATTTTTCAGCCGCCAAGGCAACACGCGGTTTGAATGCCTTTAACGATTCAACATTTGTAGAAACTCCTAGCAACCAAAAAAACCTAAAAATTATGCTACACACATGAGGTGTTAACCGAAAAAGGGGTATTTGAACTTTTGGAAGTTCTGCCTCACGAAAAACCGCATCAATTATATCAGGTGATTGATAGCCGATAATTTCTGCTGAATGGATGGAACGTTTAAGGCTGCTACAGACAACAAATTTATGGGTTAATTCATGTACTTTTTCCAGGGATAACGGATTAACTTCATTTTTTACTCCAGTAGAATTATAAGCCTCTATCCATTCCGGCATTCTCGAAGTGTTTATTTTTCCCCAGCCAGATAAGTCAGGAATTCCGTGCCTTAATATCGTTATCTGCATACCAATTGTTAATTGTTAAACATTAAGCTGTATAGCGGTAAAAAATAATCAGTTATATAATAGCCTCCACTGCCCAATTTGGTTGAATAATTAAATTTGTATAAACGGAAAAGTGATAGTGCTTTCCGCCATTAGGTAACTCGTCCCGCAATGTTTTACATGAATCAGGTTAAAAGGTCCAGCTTTATTTTGCAAAAAAAGCATTTTTTGTTGAGTTTATTAGCGAGTGCTTCCCCCTCACTTTAGATTGCACCCGAGAGTATATGTAGAATGGACTTTAACGAATTACCTCTATTGTTAATGAAAATTTATAGCTGAAATAGTTAAAATACTCTCAAGAGTGAAATATTGCTGTTTTTCCGGCTTTCTTTGCCATTCTGGATATGGGGAAATTGTAGAGGTCAGTAATCAGTTAGTTTACAAAACATTAGCAATATTAGAGTTGGATTAGAATTATTCTGTCTATATTTTCTATGACCAATCGTAGTAAATTCGACTATGCACCTAATTCTGCTTACGTAACGATTAAAATATATATTGTTTGTTTATCAAGCAAAGCACTAAAAATTGCCCCCATGTACGTACAAATGCTAAAACATGTTTTAGTACTCCAGAAGCTTTCTCTATTAATTTGGTTTTGAGTGATTAAAGTAACCTTAGTAATTAGGGTCGGAATAAATTAATGGAATTTTTCATAACAGAGAGTAATGAGCTTATGTACATATTACAATATAAATTCCTTCCACTTCACAAGTTTCGCATAAACAAAAACCTTTCAAGCTTATAGCTTGGTGATTAGAAAACTCAAATAGAAAAGTTTGAAGAAATTTTATGTATGGTGAAATATACATGACCTCTTTTCTTCACTTCGGGGATAAATATTTAAAATTTTGATGGTTACAGGCTTTTTTATCGAACGAAACTGTTACTTCACAACCAGATTCTATATTCAGTTGTGCAATAAAATAATCAGAAAAATCAGCATTACCAATTTCATAATCATAAACCTAGATAAATCAGTTTGATCACGATTTCTAGCACAAACTATTGATTCCACAGCACTTCAAAAAAATCCCACCTAACCGAATGGGTGAGGCTAAGATTTTTTCAAAGCACTGTGAAACCAATAGCTTGCACTATAAATTCGCGCCCAACTGATTTTTCTAGGATAAAAGGCAGCTTTTGCTTGTCTATGAGAAGCAACCCGAATTTCGTTATTTGACAATATTTGTTGGATAATATTTAGAATAATACTTTTATCATAACGATATGCACGTTTTAGCACCCAAACTATTTCACACATTGTCACTTCATTGATAAAGGCTGGATTTTCTTTGGAACATTCATTTTCAATGAAATCAGTTGCAATTCTTGCTTGATACTCATCATCCTGTACGATATATCGAATTAATACATTTGTATCAAGCCCAATCACTATTTTGCACCTTCTATTTCAATAGCTTCATTCATTTCTTCTAAGCTAATAGTTTTAAGTGGTTTGGGGGCAATACCTTTTAATTTTTTTATATTTTTTTGTACTGTACTGGTTTTTTCGAGTCTGTTTTCTTCAAATATCACCAATACTTTTACTTTATCAAAAGCAGGTTTAGTATCTGTCCAATTTAATTTGCCATTTTCATAAATAGCTTCGTAGCTTTTTAACATTATTGCTTCCCCTTTAAAATTTTTTAACTTATTATCTATTTGGTAGAAAAAAGAAATGATAAATGGCTTTAATAAGACAGTATTTTTTATTTCTACTATCCACTATCATAAGGATAATGATTTTCATGTGTTTTAAATACTCATAGACACATAACAAATAAACGTACCAATTATTACTAATATAACATCAATCAAAACTTGAAAACCTGATTGAAGCTCTAAATAATAAATTGATATCAGAGTTGATAAAAGAGATTGAATATAAAATTGGTACTATCATCCTAGAATAATCAGTTGTATCACGGTTTCTAGCACAAGTCGGATTCCACAGCACTTCAAAAAAATGCCCGTCTAACCGAATGGGTGAGACTAATATTTTTTCAAATCACTGTAAAACCAATACCTTGCACTATAATTCCGCGCCCAACTGATTTTTCTAGAATCATATGAAAATCACCTTTTTTCACAGACAGCCACACAACATATATACTAGATTATTAATCAATGCCATATATGTTAATTCGTAGGGCGAAAAAGCGAAAGCGCCTTACGCCATTAATGCGCATTTCGACCCTTTTTAATCAAAAATGTCGGATTACGCTGTCGCTCATCCAACCTACTATCTGCCTTACAAGTTACGTTCCGTCATACGAATTTGGAGTGCTAAAACATGTTTTAACACTCCAGAAAATTTAGCTATTAATTTGGTTTTTGAGTGATTAAAGTAACCTTAATTTATATTTTGAAAAAATTAGATTTTTGAAGCGCTTGATTGATTAATCATTTTTTTATCCTCAGGGTATCTTGTTCAAAGCACTCGTTTAAATTCAGTAAATTAGAAAAAAAACCTCAAGATTCATTTTTATACATAAACTCAACTAACCGAGTCACTTCATTTAATTCACCAACTGCAATTAATGAATTGCAAATCTCGTGTATTTCTTTGAGGCGATGGGCTTTAAAACTGACGAGTGAACTTGATTCATCATTTAAAATATCATCTTTCCCCGCTTTAATAGGTGCCAATGAACAGTGGTAAAAATAATGTTTTTTAAAGCTAATTGCAGTTTTGATAAAATCGAATTTAGTAGCTGATAAATTGAAATCTAAATCGGTTTTTGTTATCCAAGATGGAGCAGGGCTAAGATTATCGTAATAGCAATACACGCCTAAACTTAATTGATTTACTTTATTTTTATCATCTGGATTTATTTTGCTAACAGCCATGCTTAAAGGTAAAGCAATTTGTTGTAAAAAAGACCAATCATTCTGGGATAGGTAGGGTTGGCGTATTTTTAAATTTTCCTGCGTATTGACGATGGCTTGAACTATGCGTATCCCTTCATTATCCTTACCTAAATAAAATACCAGTCCCGAGATATTATTATTTATCCATAGGCTGGCAATCAATGATTGATAGAGATCAAAGTTATTTTGAATGTGCCCAGAATCATTGTTTTGTATGGCATTTATTTTATCTTGGATCAGGCTATTAAGTTTGGGATCTGCATCTCTTTTAATTCTCCTTAATTCTAATAAAATTCCATCATACTGTTTACCTATATTTTCCACTTGATATTCAATAGCCTTAAATTGTTCTGTCTTTTTCAACAGGCTCTTGGGTAGCTCCTCATTCCATTGAGTAAATTCAATTAAAACCGTTTCACCCAGCACAAAACCATAGCTATCACTAATAATCTTTATATTCAAACCCAAAAAAGATATATCAATCGTTTCGGCTTGCACAGATGCATTTTGAGTCTGAGCTAATGATTTTAATCTGACTGTTGATGAATGAACAAACCGAGGTTCTGAACGATTAACATCAAAAGAAAGAACCTGATAACTAATATCAGATTTTTGCATGGTGATTTCTTTTGCTGTTAAAGACTCTTTGTATTCAGGCAGGTTGATATGAGTAAAAATACTTGAAATATCTACAATATTTGTAGTGATGCTATGATTGAAAAATGCCTCTTCAAAAGAAGCGGCATTTTCAACGGCCTCATTTGAAACATATTGTTTTATTTCATTCAATTGAATTGCATCCGCAGGGACAGTTTGCCGCTTTCGGATTAATAAAACCCGCCATTGTGGTTTTTTTACTAACCAGCTAAGAATTTTTTTGGGGGAAATAGTAGGATGATCGACATTGGAAAAATAATTAAACTGATCATTTTCATACCAAACATATAAAGGGATTCTATTTACTTTTTTGGGAAGATTTATATATGCCTGAAAAATAGTAGTAGGCAGATAAATTGGGTTATTATTAGCATCAAAAAAAGTAATAGCTGAAATGCCCATTTTGGAAATATAAGCATGTTTGATTTGCTGAGCATCATTAAAAATAACGGGATAATTTAAATGCTCACTATACAAGCGCTTGTAGTATTGATAGATAAATTGAAATGCTCTGGCATCTATTTCTTCATCCTTGTTGGCTGCTTCGCTCAATTTGCTAAGCCATTGCTGATACCATTGAATATATTGTGAATCTAGCTCATCCCCAAAAGTTAGGATTGCATGGGTAATTTGTTTGAATTTTATTACCTGACTTATTTGGCATGGAATATTAAGCAGATATTCCTGATTATTTTTTTGGTAAATTGCTGTGAAGTTTAGGTGAACTAAGTCATCTTGCTCTAACGGAACAGTTTTGCTACAGACTATACGTATTTGATTAGAATATAAGTCGCTGGTTTCTGCATTGAAAACGGTATGCTTATTATCCAGTAATATTTCAATAGCCGTTTTTTCTTTAGCCGTTATTTCTTCAGAAACAAAAGGTTTATCAAAATCAAAGAACTGAGGTGTGTATCTATCAACCAGAACGAGGCTTTTTTGCCCCGTTTTTGATCTGCTTTGCTCAGCTGTGTTAGTTTCCATCATAATTAGCTATCAATTTAATTAATAACCAGTATAGTGCAAAAAAACAAAATAAGTTTGTCACTCAAAGCTTCGACATAGCTAACGGTAAAACTATAGTCGCATAAAAAATTATGCCGTCAATTTTAAATATTTTTGATACAAGCCATCATGTTCTTCAGCATGTTTAGGATCTTTTTCAATACAATCAACAGGACAAACTTCAATACACTGCGGTAGATCGTGATGACCTATACATTCCGTACATAAGTCTGGGTTTATCTCATAAATATCTTCGCCTTGAGTAATGGCTCCATTTGGACATTCTGGCTCACAAACATCACAATTTATACATTCTTCATCAATTATTAATGCCATTTTAGATCCTTAAGAAAATTTTTTAATTAACTGTTTTTCCACGCATTCAGGCACAAAAAGAGATACATCGCCCTTAAATCTTGCAATTTCTCTTATCATACTGGAAGAAATAAATTCGTATTGTTCAGCGGGAGTTAGAAACATGGTTTCCAATTCGGGTGATAAGCGCCTATTCATACCAGCAAGCTGAAATTCATATTCGAAGTCTGAAACAGCTCTTAAGCCTCTTAAAATCACAGTCGCACCTTGTTCTTTGGCACAGTCAACTAATAGGTTATTAAAACCAATAATATTGACATTTGAAAAATCTGCGGTGACTTCTTTAGCAAGCTCTACGCGTTCTTCTAAAGAAAACAGCGGTGTTTTTCCTTGGTTAACAGCAATAGCAACGATAACTTTTTTAAATAGCTTTGAGGCTCGGGCAATCAAATCTAAATGGCCATCGGTAATAGGATCAAATGTCCCTGGATATATTGCAACTATATTCACACTGAAATCACATAAACAAAAATGTGATTTTAACATAAAAACAACAATTAGTTGCGTTCAAACAAATGATAGCTTACGTCTCCTGCTTTTTTAGTTTTTATTAGTTGCCAATTGCGAGGAATCTCATCTAATACTAGCTTGCTCTCCACTTCGACATAAATTTTGGCATTTGAAGCTAACCAGCCCTTATCTTCTAGCCAATAACAGGTTTGTTGCGCCATGTTTTTAGCAAAAGGTGGATCAAGAAAAATCAGATTGAAAGGCTCGGAATCACTCGCTAAAAACATAAATACATCCGATTGAATTATTTTAATTTGACTGGCTGATAATTTAACTATGTTTTCCTTTATCAACCTACAAGCTTGAGTATTATTCTCAACCATAACAACTGATTTAGCCCCTCTGGAAGCAGCTTCAAACCCTAAGGTCCCACTGCCTGCATACAGGTCAAGGCAGTTGCAAGCAATCAAATCATCTTGTAGCCAATTAAATAAAGTTTCACGCACTCTTGCCGGTGTAGGTCTAAGTCCTTCTGAATCTTCAAATAAAATTTGACGACTTCTCCATTCACCAGCAATAATTCTAAGTTTATTTTTCACGGCTTTACATTATCAATAGTTAACATGTGTAGCCTTGATGTGGCGGAGCGGAATCAAGGTTTCTTCCCACCGGCACTAATCCCTTGATTCCGCTTCGCTACATCAAGGCTACAGACTACATGCAAGTTTTCTTTAGGATAAATTAAACTATTCTCGAAATATCCTATTTATTTAGTACTTCCTACGGTAATTGTGTGGATTAACCCAGGTTTCACCCGTCTTTTAAAGGCATCTTTTATAGATTCAACAGTCACCGCTTCCACATTTTTCTGAAATTGATCTAAATAATCAATAGGAAGATTATAAAAACCAATCATTGCTACATAACTGGTTAACTTTCTATTATTATCAAAGCGCAAGGCAAAACCACCAGTAATATTTTTCTTAGCAGCTATCAGTTCTTGCTTAGTTGGGCCATTTTTAACATATTTTTTCAAAGTGTTTTGCATGACTTCGACAGCCTCTTCTGTTTGATCATTTCGAGTTTGCAAACCCATAATAAAAGGGCCTTTTCTGAACAACGGGGAAAAATAGCTATAGGCACTATAAGCCAGGCCTCTTTTTTCTCTGACTTCTTTAAACAATTGAGAAACCAGCCCACTACCACCCAACGTATAATTACCTACATATAAATCAAAATAATCGGGGTCTTTTCTATGTGACCCAACCAGCCCAGATAAAACGTGGGTTTGAGTAGATGGAAATTCAATATGTTTTAGTTTTCCTTTGTCAGGTAACCCGACTTTTGGCAAAGTTGCAGGTTTTATTCCCTGATTTAAATCAGCCAGTAAGGCATTGGCGGTTGATATTGCTTGCTGTTTATTCATATTACCCACAATGACAACCATTGCATTGCTTGCAACATAATATTGTTTATAAAAAGCGCGTAAATCGTCGACATTCAAGCCTGCAATGGTTTCAACTATTCCAGAAGTTGGATGTGCGTAGGGATGATCTTTATACAAAGCTTTAAAGTAGGCAATTTTAGCAATGGATCCTGGCGATTCCTCTCTTTGTTTTAAACCCGCTAAAGTTCTGCTTTTTTCTCTCTGGAAATCTGCTTCATTAAAAGAGGGATTGCCAACAATCGTTTGCATGGTTTGCAAAGCTTTGTTTAACAGCTTTTTATCTGTTAATGAGCGTAAAGAAAGCCATGCCATATCTTTAGATGCACCTGCGCCAAATCGCGCGCCGACACTTTCAAAACGCTTAGCAATATCATCAGCATTCCATAAACCTGCACCCGTATCTAACAAAGCAGAAGTCAAAGCAGAGATACCATGCTGATAACCATCTCTGGCACTACCTGCATCAAAAACGATGCGAATATCAACCATGGGCAAATGTTTGGTTTCAACATGAAACACGGAACTCCCTTGTGCGGTTTTCCAGTGATCAATTTTTGCAGCTGATATAACGTGAGTACTAAATAGAAATAAAAGCAGCCCCATCAAATTAATTCGCATGACGACCTCCTGCTACTCTTTTTCTCGGTTTTTGTTCAGTAATCGGCTGAGGGTCAAGATAGGCGATACTTAACTGACTTTCCAGTAAATATTGTCGCGCCACATCACGAACTTGTTCGGCAGTAATCTGATTGATTTTATCCACATATTCATCCACTTTTTGCCAGCTTAAACCGACCGTCTCATACAGTCCCAATTGCATAGCCTGATAAAAATTAGAATCCCGTTCATAAACTGCACCGGCTAACACTTGGGCTTTAATTCGTTGTAATTCGTCTTCAGCGACCAGTTCGCTTTTTAATTCATAGATTTCACTTTTTAAGGCATATTCCATATCGAAAACAGTTTGCCCTTCTGCTGGTGTTGCATCCAGCATAAATAAATCCGGTAATCGAGAACTCATGTTATAGCCTGCTCCTGCTGAAACTGCTATTTGTTTTCCTCTTACTAATCTTGATGCTAGTCGGCTACTGCTGCCTCCATCCAGGATTCCTGCTAATACTTCCAGTGCATAAATGTCTGATTCATTCTCGATTGAATTTAAAACAGGCACTTTATAACCCATAATCATATACGCCAGTTTTGCAGGTAATTTAATGGTTGTCTTACGAGTGCCTAGTTGTTTAACTTCAGCTTGTGGTTTTACCGCTTTGATGACACTGGTTTTAATTCCAGCAAAATATTTTTCTGCCAAACTAAACACATAATCTGGTTTTATATCACCGACTACAACAAGGGTTGCATTATTAGGCGCATACCAGCGTTCATACCAGGCTTGTAAATCATCCACTTGATAATTAGCAATATCAGACGGCCAGCCTATGACTGGGTTTTTATAAGGACTGTTAGTAAATGCCATGGCCATAAAATGTTCATGAAGCTTAGAGCGAGGTTTGTCATCTGTACGCATCCGGCGTTCTTCAGTAACCACTTCCAGTTCTTTTTTTAATTCGGCAGCATCCAACTTTATATTTCGCATACGATCAGCTTCCAGTTTAAAACTGACTTCTAAACGTGATTGTTCCATGGTTTGAAAATAAGCGGTGTAATCGCGTCCCGTGAAAGCATTTTCACGCCCACCATTTTCAGCAATAATTCGTGAAAACTCTCCAGCAGGGTATTTCTCAGTACCTTTAAACATCATGTGTTCAAGCATATGAGAAATTCCGGTAATGCCACCTGGCTCATAACTTGAACCTACTTTATACCAAATTTGTGAAACTACTACGGGTGAGCGGTGGTCTTCTTTCACCAATACTTTTAAACCATTTTCAAAAATACGTTCATGTACTTTTGTACTGTGTGCACTCAAAGGCACACAAAGTAAGGTCAATAATATTATCCTGAAAATCATGTATTCTCCGTTATATATATAGTTAGCGCCTGCGACTGTTTCAAATTTGAATAGTTCACTGTATTCTATACGTCTTAAAAAGGTTAAATGCCAAAAAAATGACAAACAAAAACTTTAAACTTTCCTGTAAAAATTATCTTGAATTATGTAAACCCAAGGTCGTTGTGCTTATCGTGTTTACTGCTATTGTGGGTATGTTACTGGCTGTACCCGGTATGCCGCCCCTTCCTAATTTAATCTTCGGTACTATAGGTATAGCACTTGCCGCTGCATCTGCCGCAGCGATTAACCATTTTATTGATCAGAAAGCCGATGCAGAAATGGTCAGAACACAGAACAGACCTTTGCCTACAGGGGAATTATATTCTGCTAATGTGCTGATTTTTGCAGGAATATTAGGTGTGACTGCAATGCTGGTGCTTGTATTGTTAGTTAACACATTGACTGCCATACTGACCTTTTTATCACTGATAGGCTATGCCATCATTTATACCATTTATCTCAAGCATATGACACCCCAAAACATAGTTATTGGCGGTGCGGCAGGTGCTGCTCCACCCGTTCTAGGCTGGTGTGCGATAACCAATGATGTCCACCCTTATGCATTGTTATTATTTCTGATTATATTCGTTTGGACTCCTCCGCATTTCTGGGCATTGGCGGTAGCGAAAAGGGATGAATACGCAAAAGCTGGAATCCCCATGTTACCTGTCACCCATGGTTTAAAATTCACACGATTGCAAATATTACTCTATACATTATTGTTATTTATAATTACTTTATTACCTTATTTAACAGGCATGAGTAGTTTGATTTATCTATTTTCAGCACTAATATTAGGGCTGGGTTTTATCTATTATGCAATTTTGATGATTCGCAATAAAGATAATAAGACCGCGATGAAAACCTTTTTTTATTCCATTAATTATCTAATGATTCTGTTTGCCGCTTTACTGATTGATCACTATTTCCCACTGTCTTTTTCGTGATGAATCAAACACAAACTGACCATCCTTTTTCTGAATTCATAAAAATTCTGGGTAAAGGTAAAAGAGGTTCCCGAGCACTGACACAAGATGAAGCCAGTAGAGCCATGACCATGATTTTGGCTCATAAAGTAGAACCGATCCAGCTCGGCGCATTTTTAATGTTAATGAGAGTAAAGGAAGAAACCCCCGAAGAATTAGCAGGATTTGTTCAAGCAGCTAGAGACTCCATTATTATTCCTGATCGACAGGTTGAAGTCGATCTGGATTGGTCATCTTACGCAGGAAAACGTCGTCATCTACCTTGGTTTTTACTCTCCACCTTTTTGTTGGCAGAAAATGGTGTGCGTATTTTTATGCACGGTGCCAGCGGCCATTCTCAACAGCGTATTTATACACACAATGTTCTGAAACATCTGGGTTATAGCTGTGCAAGCAGTATTGAAGAAGCCGACCAGCAAATCAGCCAAACTAATTTTAGCTATCTTTCTTTAGAACATTTTTGTCCATTATTATACGAAATGATCAATCTTCGTCCTTTAATGGGGTTACGTTCCCCCGTTCACACGCTAGTTAGAATGTTAAACCCTTTTAATGCTGCACACAGTATTCAAGGCATATTCCACCCAAGTTATCGACAAGTTCATCAAAAAGCCGCATTACTATTAAATCAGCCCAGCATGGCGGTATTGAAAGGCGAAGGCGGCGAAACGGAACGAAATCCAGATATGGATTGCCTAGTTCAATCGGTAAAAAACAAGCAACTCACAGAAGAACAATGGCCAGCACTTTTTGCTCGTCGCCATATCAAACCAGATCATCTGGATCCTCAACAATTGGGATTTTTATGGCGTGGGGACTATAAGGATGAGTTTGCAGAAGCAACTATTATAGGTACCACTGCTATTGCTTTAAAGTTAATAGGAAGGGCTAGCACTCAAGAACAAGC
>CAYNRB010000076.1:0-13243 GCA_964399475.1 uncultured Methylomarinum sp. | reverse complement strand
TTAACAATGTAGTTTGGGTTAGATTTTTTAGCGCAGCGAAAAAACGTAACCCAACAATAATCTGTACTCCGTATAAACATTGTGTTGGGTTACGATATCGCGCTTCGCTTGATAAGCTAACCCAACCTACAGCCTAAGGAACGAGGATTTAATAATATGCGAAGTTTGACGCAGGATTTTTGTTCGTCTTCAAGGCGTAGCAACAGGCGCATAGCAAGCTACGCAACTGTTGCTACAACGCAGAAGACGGACAAAAAGACAAGTCAAAATTCGCATATTATTGAATCCTCGTTCCTAAGCTATTATTTGTTAGTGCCTTCATTAATTTGAGGCAAAAAAAAGGCCGAACTGCTAAAAGCAATTCGGCCTTTTTTGAAATAAGCAAAGTTTTAAGCCATTGCCTGAACTTTGGTGTTCAATCGGCTTTTATTACGTGCTGCTTTATTTCTATGAATAAGTCCTTTGGTAACTGCTGTATCAATAATGGGAACAACTGCTTTAAAAGCTGATTGAGCCTGCTCTTTTTCACCAGCGTCAACGGCTGCAATCACTTTTTTGATAAAGGTACGCATGTTACTGCGCTGTCCTGCATTACGAATACGGCTTTTTTCAGCCTGACGTGCTCTTTTTTTAGCTTGTGCTGTATTAGCCATTTTTTTAATTCAATCAGTTAATTTAAGAACCGAATATTATCGTTTTAAATGATATGATTGTCAACAATTTTATACATCGAATATGGAATCGAACCGATAAATATCGGATTTAAAACGAGGAAAAACATTGAGCCGACAACTATTTAAATCAACAGCCATCGTCAGTAGCATGACGATGATATCACGGATTCTGGGTTTTATTAGGGATATGCTGTTTGCACGTATTTTTGGAATCAATGCTGGAACTGATGCTTTTTTTGTCGCTTTTAAAATCCCCAACTTCCTACGTCGTTTGTTTGCAGAAGGGGCATTTTCGCAAGCCTTTGTCCCTGTGCTTTCCGATTACAAAGAACAGGGTAGTCAGCAAGCCCTAAAATTATTTATTGATAGAACGGCAGGAACATTAGCTGTTATCTTGTTCTTTGTAACGGTGATGGGTGTTATTGCTGCCCCTGTGATCATCACCATTTTTGCACCCGGTTTTTTGGCGGATGGCACACAGTATGATTTAGCCGTGCAAATGCTGCGCATTACTTTCCCTTATTTGTTTTTTATTTCTTTGGTTGCTTTTGCTGGTGGGATATTAAATTCCCATGGAAAATTTGCCATACCTGCCTTTACACCGGTTTTTTTAAATATTTGCATGATTGCCGCCGCCCTGTGGCTTTCTCCGCTTATGCCAAATCCAATCGTTGCTTTGGCATGGGGGGTATTTGTTGCAGGATTTGTTCAACTTTTATTCCAGTTTCCAGCACTCAATAAATTGGGTTTACTGCCACATTTAAAATTTGGTTTTAAAGACCCAGGTGTGAAACGCATTTTAAATCTTATGCTTCCGGCGATATTTGGTGTATCCATTACCCAAATCAATTTATTACTGGATACCTTACTGGCTTCATTTTTAATCTCAGGCAGTGTCTCCTGGTTATATTATTCGGACAGACTGGTTGAATTCCCCTTAGGTTTGTTTGGGGTTGCCTTAGCAACCGTTATTTTACCTAGCCTATCTAAAAATCATGCGGCTAATGACCCCGTTGAGTTTTCGAAATCTCTGGATTGGGCTTTACGCTTGGTCTTGCTAATTGGCTTGCCTGCTTCAGTTGGACTGTTAATTTTAGCAGAACCCATGCTATCTACATTATTTCAATATGACGAATTTAGTTCCAGCGATGTGCAATCTGCTGGTAAAAGCTTGATGGCCTATTCGGTTGGGTTGATCGGTTTTATTTTGGTGAAAGTTCTGGTGCCTGGTTTTACTTCACGTAAAGACATGAAAACCCCTGTACGTATTGGAATTTATGCCATGTGTGCCAACATGGTTTTCAATCTAATTCTTATTTTTCCTTTAGCTCATGCAGGATTAGCATTAGCAACATCATTGGGCGCATTTTTAAATGCGACACTGTTACTCACAACATTACTAAAAGAAAAAATTTATAATCCAGGTAAAAACTGGGCAAACTTTATCGTAAAAATAATTTTTGCCAATGAAATAATGGCTTTGCTTTTATACACCGCTGTAGATAGTAAGCTGTGGTACGAATGGACAGCATTTGATAGAGCTCTGAATCTTGGAATATGGATAGTAGCGGGCGGGTTTATCTACGCACTTTCATTATTATTAATGGGACTAAAACCGAGAGATTTAATCAACAGATGATTGTATTTATGGGAAATTAAACTACTATTTTAACAATGGCACGCTACATTAAGCAGCCATGACTAGTCGTTATTCACAACACAAAATAGTTTTAATCAGCCCACAAAAAGGTATTTGGATAATGAAAATAATAACCAATATCTTCTTGCAATCCATCATAAGTTTCCTACTTATTACATCCTCACTGGCAAATGAGATCGTTTACACAAATCAAGAATTATCCATAGACGACAAAGCGTTATTGAGTGAACTTCTGACTATTGTTGACGAAAGCACGGCTATTGCACCAAAAGCCAGAATGAACGCCAATTCTGTTCCTGGAACCGTCACGGTTTTACACGGTAAGGAACTGGAATCATTAGGCATTAGAACTGCTTGGGATGCACTAGCATTAGTTCCCGGTTTTTTACCTACCAGAGAAATAAATGGGGGTACATCTGTTGTAGCAAGAGGATTAAGCTTTTCTTTTAGCTCTGGCAATATAAAAATATTGATTAATTGTCTTTCTATGGCAAGAGAAAGTGCTGGTTATAATAGTGGAACAATTTTACAAATCCCGATAGAACTGATTAAACGTATTGAGGTAGTCCGAGGTCCTGGAGCCGTATTATATGGCGATAATGCTTTTATGGGGCTGGTCAATATTATTACCTATTCTGAGCATCAGCGATTATTTACCCGTGTTGAAAGTAATGGCGCTATCAGTGGTGGAGCCAGCGATATTTATTCAAATGCACAACATCATATACAAATCCAAGCTAATTTTTATGGCTATGACCATGATTCTGCTGATACGCCTAGTCCTATTGTTGCAAAAGAAGAGAGACAATTTGCTGAATTTTCACTTAAATTCCATGATTTTACTGTAAATACTCAATCCTACCACCGTGATTTTCAGACCCGCAATCGACCTTTTGCCAGGGAACGAAATGATATTTTTTCTGCACATCAATTTATTTCAATTACTCCAACCCTTAATTCTGAATTAGAGGTTTCCTATTTACACAATGATTTTAATTTAGCTGGAGATAATTATATGGGGGATAAAATTGAAGGCTCAATAGACTTTCATTGGACAAGATTAGTAAAGCATCAATGGTGGTTTAACTATACTTATACTGATGAAACAATTGATGATGTTTTTCGAGGCGTTCCAAGACAAAATCTGCCTCCTCCCAATC
This sequence comes from uncultured Methylomarinum sp., assembly GCA_964399475.1. Lineage (GTDB taxonomy): Bacteria > Pseudomonadota > Gammaproteobacteria > Methylococcales > Methylomonadaceae > QPIN01. Next base: position 9,749 of record CAYNRB010000076.1, on the reverse strand, counting down.
AAAACCCACCTCCACCTGGGCAAATGCGGCCTCCGCCTACACCATTGTTATTATCCAATGTACCACGCAAACACTATAGTTTAAGTCTGCAAGATCAATTTGAACTCACCGATTTATTGACAATAACTTCCAGTATTCGTTTTGATCATCGAGATGATTTGGGTAAAGATTTTTTTACCCCCAGAGTCTCAGCTGTCTGGCGAATAACAGATGAACATATTCTAAAAGCGCAATATGCAGAAGGATTTAGAGTACCTATTTCTTTTGAACTCTTCACCTCTTCAGGTCGCAGACAACTGGAGGCAGAAACCATAGCAACCTCTGAAATCAGTTATATTTACCATCAGGCAGAATATACCGGAAAAATCACTGTCTTTTTCTCAAAGATTGACAATATGATTTTTCTACAACAAAACAGCTTTGAAAATACTGCTGAGGCAGAAAGTATAGGGGTTGAAGTTGAGTGGGAACAGCAATTAACCCGTCAGTTAAAATGGCAAGCTAATCTTTCTTATCTTGAGTCATGGGATACTCGGACAAGTAATCGAAGTCGAATTGATGACTTATCATCAACAAACTGGTTAAGTAATCTTGCCATTTTTTATCAAGTTCATGAAAAAGTAATATTGACAGCGCACTGGAATTTTACGGGACAAAGAAATAAACTGGGTTTTAATCTGGATGCAGAAAACAGATTGAATTTAACGCTCAATGTATCCAATATTTTCACTAAAGGACTGGCGTTTAAAGCAGGTATTCAAAATGTTTTTATTGAAAACGAACATGAAACTCGAACCTCGAACCAGTCTGCCACCTAGATTACTGCTTGATTATGGAAATAGTAGCAGTGTCTGAACACAATTATCTTATGCTTATTAATTTTGTAAATGCGTAGCCTGTCTAGTAAAAAATCCATAACAGGCATATTCATATTGATACTTTTATTGCCTCCGTTTGTCTTGGCTAATAACGAAATAACAGAGCGGAGAATTAGTATAGGCTTACGTTTTTTTCGTTCACTATTGGCTTCTGACAACAAACTGCCAGAAAAACTAAATGTTGCCAATCAGTTGAATTTACTTTTAATTTCTACGAAAGATCCTAGCGAATCGCAAGAAATAGCTGAACAGCTACTAAACGCAGGGCGCGCCAATAGCAAAGGTAAAATTCGCGGCTTTCCCATCAATATTTCCATTTCCACAACAGAGCAGTTATCTGCCTCAAAACATACGCCTTTAGCAGGTATTTATCTGACTGATAAATTATCGCAACAACAACTAACAACAATCATTAATTACGGTATTTCCCATCAAATTATAGTTTATTCTCCTTTCGAAGGTGATGTTCAGGCCGGTATATTAGCAGGGCTAGACATTAGCATAAACGTTCGTCCTTATATAAATAGTCGAACCTTGAAAAAATCACAGCTTGTTATCAAGGCTCTTTTTCTTAAAGTTTCAAAGTTCTATGAAGACTAAATTAAAAATACAGCGGACTAAAGTCTATCGACATATTTCAATTGCTTTCATTTTATTAGCATTGGCACTAGAGACTCTTCTGATTGGCCATTGGTTTTTTATGCTGCAACCACGTTTATATCAAGAAGCAAAAGTTTCAGCAAATATGATTGCGCAGGCACAGGCCGTCTTATTGGAAAATGTGATAGAAAAGTCTGATGGTAATTTAAATAGTCAGGATGCTATTTTAGTCATGGATAAAATACTCATATCAGAAGATACCACAATGCATATCCCTTTTATCCAGAGTATATTAATAGAGCTGGATCCTGATTTGTTTGAGCTGAATGAACAAAAACACATTTTTAAACGCGGGAATTTTAGTTGTAAAAAATGTTTTATTTCAGAGGTCGCTTTATTTGACTTATTCACCGATGAACTAATGGGTGTTGCCACTTTTCAAGTCAGTGATGCTTTTTTTCAGGCACTTAAAAAAGATATCCAAGCCAAGTTAATTATGGAATCAATTATTTGTTTAATTTTTTTGATGCTTACCTGGCGATTGGTTATTAATTTAAGTAAAAAACTGGAACGACAAACTAAAAGTCGTAAATTGGCTGAAAATGCGCTACAGGAAAAAGACTTGCAATATAATCGTCTGGTCAATCATCTGAGTCAGTATTTTATCTATACACGAGATATTCGAGGGCAATTTACTTTTGTCAGTGAGTCTATTGATAAAATTCTGGGATATAGCAATCAAGAGTTTCAGCAGAATTTTAAAGTTTATTTGACAGAAAACCCGTTAAACCAAAACTTTATACAACAAGACCAGAATAGACATAATTTAATTAACGAAAGCAATTGCGAAATTGAAATTCGCGATGATAAAAGAAATTTACACTGGATAGAATTATCTGAAATTGACATCAGAGATAAGCAGGGAAAGATACTCTTACGGGAAGGTATTGGACGAGACATTACTGACATTCGAAATACCCAGTCTAAACTGGAGCAGGCAAAGCGAATTGCTGAACATGCCAACCAGACCAAAAGTGATTTTCTTGCCAATATGAGTCATGAAATTCGTACGCCCATGAATGCAATTATGGGTATGAGTTACCTCGCTTTAAAGACAGACCTTACGGAGCAACAACATGATTACCTTAGTAAAATTCAATCTTCTTCAAACAATCTTCTCGGCATTATCAATGATATTCTTGATTTTTCAAAAATAGAGGCTGGGAAATTGACCATGGAAAAGGTTGATTTTGATTTGAATGAAGTATTAGAAAATCTGGTGACAATTTGCAAACCAAAATCTGATGAAAAAGGCCTAAAGTTTATAATTGAAAACCCTGATTCAAACCCGCAACTCCTAACAGGTGATCCATTGCGTTTAGGCCAGATACTAATCAATCTAGCTACCAATGCCATCAAATTTACTGAACACGGTAAAGTTAGCATTCTAATTGAGTGTATTCAAAAAGACCAGAAACAGACTGAATTACGTTTTATCGTCAGCGATACAGGTATCGGTATTAGTCAGGAAAAAATCCCCCATTTATTTGAATCATTTTCTCAAGGGGATACCTCGATAACCCGTAAATTTGGCGGTACAGGTTTAGGCTTGGCAATCAGTAAACATCTGGTTGAACTGATGCAAGGTGAAATTCAGCTGAAAACAGTGCTTAATCAGGGAAGTTCTTTTAGTTTCAATGCCTGGTTTGATTTGAGCGAACTTGATTCGGTTTTTAAAACATTACCTTTCAATTGTATGCTGAAAGGCTTGAAAGCACTGGTAGTTGACGATAATCAGGCAGCGCGAGACATTATTAAGGATATGCTTAGCATTTATGCAGTGACTGTCCATACTGTTTCTTCCGGAGAATCTGCCATTATTGAATTGGAAAAAGCGAATAATGACAGCATGGCCTATGACTGGGTAATAATAGATTGGAAAATGCCAACAATGGACGGACTCAAAACCATACAGATAATTCAGGCCAATCAAAAACTCAATCATATTCCAACGCTTATTATGGTAACAGCCTACGAAAGGGACGAACTTATTCAACAGGCGGGCAAGATAAAATTGGATGGTATCATCACAAAACCTATTAATTCTTCAATGATGATAGATGGGATATTGAATGCATTTAGTAATCATGCTAAACGCTTAGATACTGGGAAACAAAAAGCACGCAGTCAGTCAGAAAATTATAAATCCATTGCCAACCAATCTATTTTGTTAGTTGAAGATAATAAAATTAATCAGCAAGTGGCTCAGGAAATACTAGAATCAATGCATTTATCTGTGGTTATTGCCAATAATGGATTAGAAGCCCTGAATGCGATCAATTCCACTCAATTTGATTTGGTTTTTATGGATTTACAAATGCCTGTAATGGATGGTATTCAGGCTACACGTAAGATTCGTACACAAAAAAAATTCAAACAATTACCTATTATTGCCATGACTGCACATACCATGTCAGGTGATAAGGAAAAATGCCTAGCAGCAGGAATGAATGACCATATTGCCAAACCCATTAACCTGAATACGTTATCTCAAATTTTACTTAAGTGGCTAGATGCTGACAGGGAAGTAAAACCCCTTGAGATCCGTTCAAAATCAACTATGAAACCAACAAAGCGATATGGCATACCTAAACATTTACCTGGAATTGAACAAATTGAAGCCCTGCCCCGACTCAATTACAAATATCGAACTTATCATAAGCTTCTTAAAGAATTTTATGAGGATTATCAGCATTCGGCTATCCACATTGAAAACAATTTAAAACAAAATAAGATTCGAGCTGCCCAACAACACACACATGCGATTAAAGGGGTTGCAGGCAATCTGGGTGCAGTTAAGCTATACCAAGCTGCAGAAAATCTGGAGAAAATTCTGAAAGTTGATTCTGATTACCATGAATCCCTATCACAGTTTATGGAATCATTTAATCTGGTTATGTCTGGACTGACAGGATTATTTCTTATTTCAAAGCCGGAATCCCTCGTTTCTAAAAGAGAGAATATCGATTTTCAGTTAGTGAATCAATGTATTAAAAACTTATTACCTTTACTTGAAAAACATAGTTTTCAAGCTACTAAAAGCTTATCTGACTTGCAAATGGCACTGGCTAACAATTATGCAGATCGTTTTCGTCAATTAGAAAAAAACCTTGCAAACTTTTTGTTTGATGATGCAAGAAAATCTTTAGTTGAATTGGCAGCTAAAATAAAAAAGGACAAACGATGGAAGAAAAAAAATATCAAATATTAATTGTTGACGATGACCGGGGCAATATAAATGTACTGGGCTCTATGCTCGCTTATTTTTATGAAATAATCGTGGCAATGAATGGTGAACAGGCTTTGCAATTAATTGCCTCTAATCCAGAAATTGATCTGGTACTGCTGGATATTAATATGCCGGGTATTGATGGTTTTGAAGTTTGCAAAAAAATTAAAAGCAATCCGATTTCGCAAGATATTCCAGTTATTTTTATTACCGCAAATAGCAATGAAGAGTCTGAAAAAAAGGGACTGTTAATCGGAGCTGTGGATTATATAACTAAACCTTTCAGCCAGCCTATCGTCCAACTTAGGGTAAAAAATCATTTAGAATTAAAAAGACAAAGAGATTTATTGGCTTATATATCTCGAACAGATGGTTTAACTAATATAGCTAATCGACGATATTTTGATGAATTTCTTGAAAAAGAGTGGTTACGTGCTCTACGAGATAAAAACACTTTATCGTTAATCATGCTGGATATAGATTTCTTCAAACAATTTAATGATCTATATGGCCATACAGAAGGAGATGCCTGTTTACAAAAGGTAGCAAAGACGATTCAAAATTCACTTGAAAGACCAGCAGATCTGGCTAGCCGATATGGAGGAGAAGAATTCGCCTGCATATTACCCAGTACCCAACTTGTTGGTGCCTGTTACATTGCAGAAACAATTCGAAAAAATATTTTAGGCCTGAAAATTCCACATCGACTGTCTCTTGTTGAATCATTTGTTTCAGTCAGTATAGGCATTGGTGCCGTTATTCCTGAACAGCCAGGTGATTCATTATCTCTAATAAAAGTTGCAGATAAAATGCTTTATTTTGCAAAAGAAAATGGCCGAAACCGAGTTGTATCATAAATTTTATCCAAGTAACCCGTCCATCCCAGATTCTAAAGCCAGTATTGTGCTTAAATTTCCCTTAATAAATGCTTCTGATAAACCAAGCAGCTCCAAAATATCAGTCGGAAGAGATTGCAAGATGTCTTCCTCAGACATTTCCTTGTGTTTACAGTCGCAAAAATAATTAGCTATATAAACAACACAGGCTATTTTAGATACTGGGTCAGCTATTGATGGATCACCAGATTGGGCAATAGGAATAATTAAATCGTCTGAAAATTTCCAGCGATTGCATAATTCAGCGCTTACGTCCTGGGTTGTAAAACCCAAGCGCATTTTTTCTATAAAATGTCGGGACTGATCTTCAGTAATACGCTGTTGAACATCTGCTGCTGCTTTGGGCTGTCCTAAATGAATAAGCAGAGTTCCAAGACCACTAAGTAGAGCGGCAGTAAAAGCGATATCAGCATCGCATTGAGCTTCATTTGCAAACCATTTAGCATAAGTTGCCGTATCGAAACTAGCTAGCCAGAACTGATTAATATCAAAGTTTTCGATTGCTGGAACGGCGCTAACAATACCCGATGCGATGACCAAGCCTCTAAGTTGCCCCATACCCAACATAATAACGGCTTCGTCGATAGAGGCAATTTTTTTTGGCAAACCAAACTGAGCAGAATTAACTAGTCGCAAGACTTTTAATGCAATTAATTGTTCTTTTGCAACATTACCAGCAATATCCTTAATTTCCACATCAGGGTCATTAAATTGACTGATAAGTAGTCGAACAACCTCAGGAACCTGTGGAATTTTATGAACCTGTTCAAATAGTTTGTTCATTTTTGCTGACATATTGAGCCTATTTAGTAATTTGAATGATTTAATTTTAGTCTAATTTTTAGTTTGTGCACTTTGTTTGCAATGGCTATTTTTTTAAACATAGTTTGTAGGTTCTGGTTTTATTTTTGCACTAAATATTTCTTTGTAATAGGGGAATAACAAATAATATCGAAAGACTTTAATCCATTTCAGAAAATGCCTAATCGTCAATACAAAGTCGATGATGCCCTCGTAGTACTGATAAAATCAGATTAATCAGGTATTATATAAATTCAATGCCTAAACCATTTTAAAAGTGTACAATCATGAAAAACAAAGGTTTTTTATTATTTTTTATCTGTGTTAGCTTATATTTTACAAACGTCAGTGCCGACAAAGCCCTATTCGCAGGAGGCTGTTTCTGGTGCATGGAATCAGATTTTGAACCGCTTGAAGGTGTATCTGAGGTAGTTTCAGGATTTACGGGAGGAAGCCTAAAAAATCCAACTTACAATGGCAATCATAGCGGACATTACGAAGCCGTTGAAATTACATATGACCCACAAAAAATCAGTTACAACGATCTTTTAGCCCATTTCTGGGTCAATATTGACCCCTTTGATGCAAAGGGACAATTTTGTGATAAGGGATCAAGTTATTTAAGTGCCATTTTTACAGCGAATAAACAAGAAAAACAACTCGCAGAACTTTCACGCAAACAAGTGGTAAAACAATTCCCCAAGCAAAAAGTGATAACCCCAATACTTGATGCATCAACTTTTTATCCAATAAAAGGTAAAGAAAGTTATCATCAGGATTATTATAAAAACTATTCAATTCGATATAAATATTATCGCTGGAGCTGTAAACGCGATCAACGTTTGAAAGAAATATGGGGAGATAAGGCAACTCGCAATAAATAAACTACCAATCTTGGTAGTTTATTTATTGCGAGTTGCCTAAAGTGACGCATTGAAGCTTTATATTGACTCTTATTTTGTAATTAATTAAATTCGGATTGATTTTTTAAACTAAAGAGGAAACGCCATGGAACCTTATGTATTTAAAGCAGATATAAAAGAATTCGACTTACAAACAACAAACTTTCATGGAGAGAATGCTTTATTTTTAGCTGATTGTGCAAAATTGGCTTATAAGTCTGAAGAAATTATAAAACAAGCGATGGAAGAACAGCTAGGCTTTACTAAATTTAAATTTTTTAGCATAAAAAAAAGCACCGAGGCTTTTATTGCAGGAAACGATAAGATGATTATTGTTGCTTTTCGAGGCACACAGGAGGCGAGTGATTTTGTTAAAGATGCCAGGTTTGCTCAGAAAGACGGGCCAGCTGGAAAAGTACATATAGGCTTTGGCACCAGTTTAGAAGAAGTTTGGGATAATGACGAAAAAAACCAGAAAATGGGCTTGTATATCAAAGAATGCAGGGATAATAATCAATCAATCTGGTTTTGTGGTCATAGCTTAGGGGCAGCACTGGCTACTCTTGCTGCTGCGTATTATGTGTTAAAGAGCGATAACCCTGCCTCTGAAGCAGAATCGATTAAAGGGATTTATACCATTGGTCAGCCTCGTGTTGGAAATAGTGTATTTGCGAAAAAATTTGATGAAGTATTACCAGGAAAATGTTTTAGGCTGGTTAATAATAATGATATCGTCACACATATGCCGCCCATAGGTTTGTTGCTTAGATACACTCATGTCGAACAAGAAGTCTATATAGATAGCGATAAAAATATACAACAATCCATCCCTTTCTTTACAAAACTCCAGGATCAATTTAGTGGCATGATTAAGAGTATTGGAAAAATTGGGATTGATGCTTTTGACGATCATGGATCCCAAGGATATGTAGACTTAATTGAAAAAAATCGAGATGTCAATTTTTAAATCCATATTTCATTTTGACTCTCAGCTGGACATTTTTATGCATGAATTAAATGAATAAGGCGTTAATAAAACAATTGCCTTTTCAACATTGTTGAAACCAAATGTTAGATTATCAATTTAATATATAGAGAGAACAATTAGATGAGCCAATTAACTAACAAAACCTGTGTCGCATGTCGAGTAGGTGCTCCACTTGCGACGGATGCAGAAATAAATACATTTTTAAGAGAGCTTCCGAACTGGGAAATTATTGAAGATGATGCTATAAAACGCCTAAAGCGAGTTATTAATTTTAACAATTTCGTGGATGCTGTTGCATTTACACAAAAAGTTGCTGATCTAGCAGAAGAAGAAAATCATCATCCTTCGATTTTGACAGAATGGGGGAAAGTAACGATTTGCTGGTGGACGCATAAAATAAATGGCTTACACGTTAATGATTTTGTTATGGCGGCTAAAACAGACCAGATATGAAATCAAATTACAATTTTGTACTAAACATACGGCTTTAGTTCTATGAAAAAATATGATTTTAGGCTAATCATTGGCATTAGCTTTTTGTTTTTAGCTGGTTGTGCTGGGTATACCAAACAGTTAACCCTATGGTCTGGAGAAGAAATTATTTTTCCAAATGGTACTATTTTAGCGGGAGCATCAACAGAGCAAGCAAGCGCATTAGCAGAAATTTTTGTTAATGCACATAATGAAACAATAAAACAATTGAAAGAAATTAAGGAAGAGCAGAAACAAACGGCTATTCAAGCCTTAAAAATCATTGAAGAGATTTCTAAAAAACAAGGGACAGGAGAAATCACCTTGTTTTTTTCTACAGGTAGCTATCGATTCAATTCATTAGAACAGAGTCGATTAGTCCGTTTTCTTGATTTTCTATCGCGTGAAAGTCATGGTCGAAAGATTTTATTAATCTCTGTAGGTAGCGCTTCAGCTTTTGGTAATAATCAACACAATCAACGTTTGGCTGACAGAAGAGCCAAGGCACCCGTTGATATTGTTGAAAAGTATTTAATCAATATTCCCTATGAGTTTTATAAAGTTTATTCGGTTGGAGACAAATATAATTCGACCAATCAATCAATAAAGAAACAAAAAAATTATCAGAATACACGTCTTATTGCTATTTTTGATGCTAACCAGAGTCCTGTTTTACCCGAATAGGCATTCAACTTTCAAATTAATCACAATATCACGGGGTCTATTCCTAGTGCTTGTCCTATTTTACAAGTGTAAGTCTTTGTCTAGAGAATTTTAAGGATAGAATTGGTAGAGTTTAATCAGCTCTCAACAACAATTCAAATCAGACCAACCCCACCGATTGAAATGTATCAAAGCAGAACTAAGCGTTGATATAATGCTATTTTTTTCTTACTTAATATCTTAGAAATATAAAATGGATGT
>CAYNRB010000075.1:1764-13458 GCA_964399475.1 uncultured Methylomarinum sp. | reverse complement strand
TGATCAGGAACAAAAAGACAAGAAAGTTTGGACTATTTATTGTTGGAAACCACCTGACGGGTAGCCTGGATGTAGCGCAGCGAAATCCGGGAAGGAATAATGCGACTATCCAGGATTCCGCTACGCTCATCCAGGCTACATTGATGGCATGTCTGAGTGGCTGTCGGTCTGCATGTTCCCCCTCGGATTTATAGCGGATACCATTTTTCTATATACCCATTTTGACATTTTGTAAAATTTGGCTTCTCCTTTGCTAAATTATTCTGAGCAAATATTATTTAGAAACTGAAAAGCAACAACAGTTTTTATTTGCTTTTTTCAGCTCCATTTGAACTATATTCTGGGACTATTGCCTTTAAGGTTTTTAGTACTTTAAGACTATCATTTTGCTGACAGGCATCTGCCAGGATTTCTATCAATGAGAGCCAATGTGATTTGTCGTAACTCCTAGCCTGAGCTAAAAATAACTTTTCATATTCCGTCTCAATCAGTTTTTCCTGATCATGAAACAATTCTTCATAGAGTTTTTCACCGGGTCTTAAGCCGATATATTCAATCTTGATTTCGTCAGTGGACTTACCACTTAATTTAATCATTTGTTCAGCTAAATAAGAAATTTTTACCGGCTCCCCCATATCAAGAACAAACACCTCACCACCTTTGCCTATGGTTTCAGCTTGCATTATTAGCTGGCAAGATTCAGGTATAGTCATAAAGAAACGGGTAATATCTGGGTGTGTGACCGTAAGCGGACCACCGTTTTTAATCTGTTCCCTAAACAGAGGCACAACACTACCTGCCGAATCTAAAACATTACCAAAGCGTACTGTTATGAACTGGGTTTTATTTTCATCATTAAGATTTTGACAAAGTATTTCAGCTGCTCGTTTTGTGGCACCCATTACATTCGTCGGATTAACTGCCTTGTCTGTTGATATTAATACAAAGCGGCTGACACCCGCAGATAGTGCTGCATCTGCAATTTTTTTGGTACCAATGACATTATTATGAACAGCCACGCGAACTTGCTCTTCCAAAAGAGGGACATGTTTATAGGAGGCGGCATGAAAAATCACATCAGGTTTATATTTTTCAATTAAACTGATCGCTGAAATACCTTCTGTAACATCCCCCAGTACGGTTTCAAAATCCAAGTCAGGAAATGTCTTGAGCAACTCTGAGTTGACTTTGTAAAGATTAAATTCAGATTGATCAAAAACCACCAGTTTGGAAGGGTTTGTGGTGGCTAATTGTTTACACAATTCAGAGCCAATTGAACCACCACCCCCTGTGACCAAAACAACTTTATTGTGTAGATGATTGGTGATAGCTTTCCAGTCAAGCTTAACCGGTTCACGACCTAAAATATCTCCAATTGAAACATCTCGCAAACTGATTTGCGAGACTTGATTTGTCAACAATTCTTTAACAGAAGGTAAAGTTAGAAAGGGAACATGACTGGCCTCACAAATTTCTACAATTCTACGCATTTGTGAATCAGTTGCAGTGGGGATAGCAATCAATAAAATTTCAATATTATATTGATTGATCAATTCTGGTATTTGATCTATCGATCCCAGTACCTGAATTCCACGAATATCACGCCTCCGTTTGTTTCTTGCATCATCAGCAAAAGCTATTGGGATATAACCGGAATGATGGTTACTTAATAAATCACGAACTAGCATTTCTCCAGCAGCACCTGCACCAACAATTAATGCACGTTGTCCTCCGCCTTCATGTTTTAATTTTTCTTTCCAGAAACGGTAGGTGAACCTAGGAACAGAGAGAAACAACAGCATCAAAAAAATATATAACGGAACGACAGCTCGAGGCACACCTTGAAGACGGTTAAATAAAAACAAACTGGCTGCAACCAGAAGAATTCCAATTAGAACAGCCTTAGTCACCCGAATTAAATCGGGCATGGAAGAAAATCGCCAGACCCCTCTATGCAATCCAAAAAACCAGAAAGAGCATACCTGTACGCCGATAACAAAGGGTAAATACAAAAAGGCTGAGTACCAATAAAGATCAGGGATAAGACTTAAATTAAAGCGTAACCAATAAGCTCCAAACCATGCTAAGGGGATCATGAATAAATCATGAACAAAGATGGTTGTTCGAGAGCGAAATTTAATATTCACGAGTAGAGGTGATCAAGTGTTTGGTCATTATTGTGCTTGCATTCCTGCATTAAATTTTTTAGTCAGATAAATTAAAGGGAGATAGGCAAACAATAATGCTATCAGATTAAGTTTAGGATTCAAATAAGTAAATGCAGTCAGCGGTAATAGCCATAGCAGGTTAATTATCCAGACTATTTGAATTACCTTTAAATGCCCATATTGTTTTGCTGCATGCTGATATGCATGAGAGCAATGTGCATGATACCATTTTTGGCCGGTTGTTAATCGATAGAGTAAGGTGTATGTCGCATCTGTAAAAAACACGGCTGATAAAATTAATCCCATGCTTAAAAAAATAGCGGATTGATGACTAGCCATGATGATTAAAACACCGATAACTATACCTAAAAAACCGCTACCTACATCGCCCATAAATATTTTGGCTGATGGCCAGTTCCAAAATAAAAATCCCAGACTTGAAGCAGAAAGGCACAAGGAGATAAATGATAGCTGAATATCAACTGCATATAGAAAAAAAGCCAGGGATCCTGTAATAAAGATAGATTCTGATGCTGCTAGGCCATCAATTCCATCCATAAAATTAAACAGGTTTAACAACCATACCAAAAAAAACAAACCTATAAAGTAACCGTATAAACCAAATTCTACATTCATATCAGCCAATACTAAAAGAGGCATGCCATTTAATAAGACTATGCAGCCAATAGAGACAGCAAAATGGACTAAAAGTCTCAATTTTGTTGATACTGCATGGTGATCATCCCAAAAACCTATTCCTGCGACAAAAACACTTAAAAGTAAGGGCGAAAATAAACTGAGATTTAATTGATTATAATAATATGAAGTAGATATGGCGCCTAGAAAACAGATAACGATTGATAGTCCGCCACCAGTTGGAGTGGGTGAATGGTGCGAACTACGTAAATTTGGTATATCCAGCAAATGTTTTTTTGCATAACTTCTAACTATAAATGTGCCAATAGTTGATAGCGTACAAATACTTAATAAGATAAATCCAATATTCAAGAAAACCTCAGTTGAAACTTACAAAATGGCTAGCACTTTAAGACAGAAAATAGAGTTTAAAAAACATGAAGAAATGCAATAGTTTTAGCAATTGCTGTTTCGAAAATAGCTAAAACAATTTCACCCCTGTTATATACTTATTACTAGTAGTGGTCTTCAAAATAATAAAGCTGGAAAAATGATTTTTTATGGTCAGTTGATTCGGTAATAAAATCTTCAATCAGTGCCTGCAGAGTTTCAAATTTGATTTTTTTGATGCGCAATAGTTTTTTGCACACCTTCTTCTATAGAATAACGCGGTGTCCAGTTTAATATTTGTTTATTTTTATGAATATTTACCTGTAACGAACCACATAATCTATTAATTTCCTGGTTTTTGCCTACTAATTTTGCAACAAAATGGAGTATCCAAAGAGGTAATGGGAATAAAAATAAAGGTCTTTGCTGACATTTAGCTATAATCCTGATTAATTCAGGCGTAGATAAATTTCGCGAATCAGAGACTAAAAAAACTTCTCCCTTAGCTTTCGGGTGTTCAATACAGACTTTTATTAGATCGCAGAGGTTATCAATATTAACCATGCTACGTTTATTTTTTACACTTTCTAGTGGAATAGGTAAACAATAATCGACTAGCTTTATTAATCGCAAAAAATTACCTTTCACTCCAGGCCCATAAACTAAAGGTGGTCTGATAACGACGACTTCCATTTTGTTTTCTTGAGCAATTTGTTTGAGTACTTGTTCGGCCTCCCACTTGGAAATAGCATAAGGATCTCTTGGTGAAGAAAGATCATCTGAATGAAAAGGCCTGTCTGATTGCTCTCCATTTACCTTAATAGTGCTCAAATAAATAAAGCGTTTTACCTGATTATTAACCGCTTGCAAGGCTAGGTTTTTGGTTCCATTTAGGTTGCTTTCTCGAAACAATTCTAAGGCACTCGTCTCATCCTCTTTATTCATAATATGAACACGAGCAGCAAGATGAATGACTATAGAGACATTCTTCAAGATTGAATCCCATCCATTGTTTTGATTGAGCGAATCTATTCTAACGATAGAAATATTTTTATTTGAAATAACTTGACTGTTTTTTCTTATACAAGCAGTGACTTCGTAACCGGCTTCAATCAATATTTTACATAGTGATTGCCCTATAAAACCAGATGCGCCTGTGATTAAAACTTTACTCACGCTATACCTGCACTGGCCAGAAAATCAATAAAGTTAGAATTATAGCTCAAGTTATTTCTTTCTCTGTGGCTGAATGAATTTGATTTTTTCGGTATGGACTAACGCGTCTGCTAAGGTCATGAATTGAAAACCCAAAGAAACGATCTCGGAATAGATTTAGGCTAGAGAAATACAGCATGGTACCATGAGGAAATTATCTTTAGCAAAGAACTAAATTTGACAAACTGCTATACTTGGCGCGTTTACGGTTGCGGAATTTATGGCGAGTTGGTTTTTGTCGATACCAAGGCACTGAAAACGGGCGCATAGAAAGCTACGCAACTGTTTCAGCAACGCAGTCTATCGGCAAAAACCGACCGCTAGAAATCCGCAACCATGACCGTGCGAAGTATAGATAGTTTGAATGATTGTTAAAAGTAAGTGTAGAAGTACAAAAATGGTTAATTTTTGATACTAAACTGTAAATTTACAGAGAAATTAAAGGGATTCCTTTAATTTAGAGGAACAGGGAGTTGGCTAATTAAGAAGGATTTATCCTTTCATAATTAAAAAAACACATCCCTGTGTTTGCAAAACAATTTCTATTTAAATTCTATCAAAATAAGAAATCTAAATATTTAGAATAACCAATATTCTAGTCGAAATGCGCTGCTTTAGCTGCTTTATAGTAATTAAGACCTTCAACAGCTAAAATTTCAGCTTTATCTAAATCACCCGCTCTATAAGCTTTACGTGATTTTTTGATCTTTGCATTTCCTCTTTGTTTTTGCAAATCAGCTGGACCACTGATTACAACTGATTTAGCAGCCTGTTTAGTTTCTTTTAATAAGGCTAAAACTTTTTCTGCTTCTTCATTGTTTTTCATAGCAGCTACTGTTGCTTCGCCAAGTACAATAACATCAGCAAGCGTTTGGGTTGCTTTGTACTCTCCTGCTATAACAGAATGAGATGTTCCAAGCATTGCAACACTAATAAATAAAGCCATGAGAATTTTTTTCAATAAAGTCATTATAAATTTACCTTGTAAATGATTGTTGTTAAGTATTAATGTGTGCCAATTGGAATACACATTAGAGGCCAGTATAACACAAGAAAACTATAATTTTCCTGAACGAACCAGCTTTAAATAAAGATAAACTCCATAAAAACCACATAGTAAACAGGGTTATAGATGGTGCTCTTCCATTTATTGGAACAATCCTATACTAGAAAATACTTAAGTGTTGAGCGCTAAAGTGCTCATAAAACATGAAGAAAATTGAGGCTATTTCCAATCATTCAACTCTTTGTTAAGTATCACATACAGCTTGTTAGTTATAATTTCATTGTCATGCAATTCATTTAAAGTATCAGTCTGGACAGTTTGTAATAAATCAATCGCAGATTGTTCATTCAGTTGATCTAACATTTCCTGATTGGATTCTATTTCATGCAACATCTGTTTCTCAGTTACTTTTTTTAATTCCTTATAAATAACGATTACATTATGAATGGCATCAGAATCATCAAAAATCTCACTTAAATGGGATTTTTTTAACCCATGCAACTCTTCTAATACTTTGGAAATAAGGATAAATTGAGTTCTATAATAAAGATAGAGTTCAGCATGATCAATTTTTGGTGAAGATCGAAAAAATCTTCCATTAAATAAGCCTCCCCAGTTAGATAAATATTTATTCAGTGATTTTAATTTTGAGTGATCTTGTTCAACACGCTCTGTTTGTGTTTCAATAATGTTAAGATTTTTTTTATAGATCCCCTCACTGATTTCATTTTGGCTAAAGAGTTCTTTTAGTTTCTTTTTCTGGATTCCCAAGGTATAGATGCGCAACATATTTTCTACAACATGGCTAGAGTCTATCGATAGTTCATCAGATTGCTTGCATATTTTTTGATGTAATCGCTGATAATATTCTGTAAATTTATTATATTGTTCTTGATTAATGTGACGATTATCATACAGTTTCTTACTACGATGATTAATGTCTCTATAAATAAGTGCTTTGCTTTTGAAATAACTTAATTGTTCATAAGGTAGCAGTGCATCAATTTTTAACCAACGAACCACTTTTCCAATCGTGTTTGCCTTGACCAGTAAGGTAAAATAGATACTGCCGATGGTGATCGCTATAATAAATTCTTTGATTGAGAAATCATATTGCCAATTGGGTAGAGAGATATCATCGGGAATCAGCAGAACCATAATTACGGCCAATGACCCTCGTAAACTACCCCACGCCATTAGGTGCTGCCAGTTTGCAGGAATGTTTTCTTCTGATTTGAATTGATTGGCAATTCCAATGGATACATAGATAGAGATGGCTCGGGCAATAACCACGACTAAAATAATCGTTAATATCGGTAACCATGCGATGTCTAAAGAAATGGTCAGACTAGTAAATAGTAGGCCCATCAACAGAAAAACCAGTGAATTAGCTACAAAAGCAAAGTATCCCCAAAATTTTTCCATGTATTCTTCAACGCCACTGGACATTTTGAAGCGTCCGTAATTCCCCATCACCATGGATGAAACCAGTGTAGCAATAATCGATGATAAATGAATGGCATGACCATTGATAATCCATTTTTCAGAAATAACTTCAGCCAGCAGAAAGGTAAAATGAGCAACCAACAGGGTTAAAGTGATTTCCAGATGTTCGTGCCCTCTGACCCATTCAATGAGTTTAGAAAATATAAAACCCATCAACAATCCAAATATTGTGCCGCCTACAATCATGGTGCTGAATGTAAACAAACCTTGCATTATTGTTGAGTAGCCATGGTAACCGTGACTGAATACTTCTAATAATACTAAAAAGATAGCGAAAGCAGTTCCATCATTAAATAAACTTTCACCTTCAAAAATCAGGGTCAATCGGTGAGGCGCACCAAACTCTTTAAACAATGCCAGAACAGCAACAGGATCAGTTGCAGAAATAATTGCACCAAATAACAAGGTAACTAGTAATGGTATTTGAAATCCTAATAGTTGAAAGCTCCAGTAGCCAACGTAGCCTATAAAAAGGGTGGATACTAACAATCCGACAATTGCTAATAGACTAATAGCAATTTTGTTTTCTCTGATGTTGCGTAGTTTGATATTGTAAGCAGATTCAAAAATCAAGACAGGCAAGAAGACAAAAAATAATAGTTCGGGGGTTAATTGAAAGCTAGTAATAAATGAGAAGAACTCAAATTCAGAAAGAGGAACCAGTAATGAACCAGCAATAACCAGAAGTACGGTATAGGGAATGCGAAATTTTAAGGCGAGAACATTAACCCCCAGAGAAATAAACATAAGGGTAAAAATGGAAAGATATACATCGAGTGTCATAACAAACCCCTAATGTAGTATGAGCATATTTTCAACAGCTTAAGTAACTCGCAGTCAATAAACTACCCATATTGGGCAGGATTTTTGTTTGTCTTTAGTCTTGTAGCAATAGGCGCATCGCCAGCTATGTAACTATTGCTACAAGACTAAAATCGGACAAAAAGACCAGCAAGATGGATAGTTTATTTATTGCTAGTTGCCTTAGACAAGAAAAACAGCCGTATCAAAGACAAAAAACTGGGTTAGTCGAATAGTCAATTAGGTAGATTGTCAATTCAAACTATATTTTTAGTAGCTATTTATATTCTTACATTAAGATGAATAACAGAAATAATTGCCCTTAAATGCGATTTAACGAAACAAAGTAGCTATCTTTATTCCGTCATTAGTTTAAGGTGATTCGCAATGAATAATCTTCCTTATTGCTTTAGTTTTAGTTTTAGTGAGGGATCAATTAAAATTTTCTTTCATTCATTGCAATTCATGTTGTAGTTTATAAAGTGATAACTTCATCGCCTTTACCAATCAAAACAACATCGGCTGCTCTCAAAGCAAACAAACCTACAGTGACAACACCTGGTATATTATTTATGACTCTTTCCATTTCCATCGGATCTAAAATATCCAAATTATGAATGTCAATAATCTCATTACCATTATCAGAAATAAAACTTTCTCGCCACACAGGTTGACCACCCATTTTCACCATTTCGCGAGCGACAAAGCTACGTGACATAGGAATAACTTCAATCGGTAACGGAAATTTACCTAGCACATCAACGGTTTTGGTTTCATCAGCAATACAGATAAACTTAGCGCTGGCACCTGCAATAATTTTTTCGCGAGTTAAAGCACCACCCCCACCTTTGATCAGTTTTTTATCTGGATTGACTTCATCAGCGCCATCAATATAGACTTCAACATTGCTGACATCATTAAGATTTAAAACTTCTATGCCGACATTTTGTAAACGTTTGGTTGTATCAATAGAGCTTGAAACCGCCGCTTCAATAGTTGAAGTGTAATCGGCTAGCATTTCAATAAAGAAATTTACAGTTGATCCCGTTCCAACACCAATAACAGGAACATTTTTAATATATTTCAGAGCTGATCGGGCGACTTGTTGTTTTAGTTCATCTTGTGTCATAGTTTCACTGTATTTGAATTAGCAAACTCGAATGATAACCTATATGAGGCTTTTTTTCAGTCGTTTTTAAATTTTGAATTTAGATAGATTTAGCAATCGCTTAATTAGCTTCATTCAAGAGGAAAATAATCAATTCTGCTATAAATTTCGAAATCCTCTTTCAGCGTATATAATAGGTAATCCGTTTTAAATATTAAAAAATATGGAAAATTATTCTTTACCCATTGACTATGAGGTGGAATCCTTAAAAGTCCCTCCACATTCAATTCAGGCAGAACAATCGGTTTTAGGTGGGTTAATGTTAGATAATCAGACTTGGGATTCGATTGCTGATAAAGTCATTGCCGAAGATTTTTATAGAAGAGATCATCGTTTTATTTTTAGCAGCATAGAACAGTTGGCTGAAAAACAAGATCCATTCGATGTCATCACGCTTTCAGAAGCCTTGACAGCCACAGATGATCTCAATAGTGTCGGTGGATTAGCCTACTTAGCCATGCTGGTTAAAGACACGCCGAGCGCAGCAAATATTGTTGCCTATGCAAATATAGTCAGGGATCGATCCATACTCAGACAATTAATTCATGTCGGAACCGATATATCAGATTCCGCCTTTAATACCGAAGGCAGAGAAACAGGCGATTTATTGGAAAATGCCGAACGTGCGGTATTTAAGATTGCGGAACAAAGGCAAAGAGGAGAAGGCTCTGGTTTTAAATCAATAAAAAAATTGCTGGCTTCCGCGGTTGATAAAATTGAAACCTTGTACGAACAAGAAGGCAATATTACCGGAGCTAGTACAGGCTTTACAGATTTTGATGAATTAACCTCAGGTTTACAACCTTCCGATTTAATTATTGTTGCGGGTCGCCCCTCTATGGGCAAAACCACTATTGCCATGAATATGGCAGAAAATGTGGCTATTCAAGGGGATAAGCCAGTTGCTGTATTTAGTATGGAAATGCCGGGTGATGCATTGGCAATGCGGATGATGTCTTCTCTCGGTCGTATCGATCAAACTAAAGTCAGGACAGGAAAGCTGGGCGATGATGAATGGCCGCGATTAACCTCTGCGATTAATTTATTGGCAGAAACAAAGATTTTTATTGATGATACGCCTGCTTTAACACCAACGGAAGTTAGAGCAAGATCGAGACGATTAGCCCGTGAGCATGGTCAGTTAGGTTTGATTGTGCTGGATTATATACAATTGATGCATTCTCCATCCAGTGGAGAAAATCGTGTTCAGCAAATTTCCGATATTTCAAGAGGTCTGAAAGCGCTGGCCAAAGAATTAAATGTCCCTGTTATTGCTCTATCTCAATTAAACCGAAATCTTGAGCAACGCCCCAACAAACGACCCGTGATGTCAGACTTAAGAGAATCGGGTGCTATTGAGCAGGATGCCGACTTAATCGTGTTTGTTTATCGTGACGAAGTTTACAATGAAGACAGTCCTGATAAAGGAATTGCTGAAATTATTATCGGTAAACAGCGTAATGGACCATTAGGTACCGTTCGATTAACCTTTTTAGGTCAATATACTCGGTTTGAGAATTTTTCAGGTGATCCTTTTGTTGATGAGGAGTATTAATGACATCTGGAGCCTATGCTTTAGTCAATCTGGATGCAATCAAGCATAATTTAAACAAGATACGAGAATATGCACCTCATGCCAAAATAATGGCCGTTGTTAAATCAAATGCTTATGGGCATGGTTTAATAAAAGTAGCGGAAGTTTTAAAGGATGTAGATGCGCTTGCCGTTGCTCGTGTTAATGAGGGGTTGCAGTTACGCAAATCCGGATTTAAAAATAAAATCACTGTTTTAGAAGGTTTTGTTTGCGAGGATGAATTAAAACAGTTGCTGTCTTATAATCTAGAGGTGGTAGTTCATTCTAAGGAGCAGATTGATATTTTAGAAAAACATCATGGTTCAAACAAAATCGGAGTCTGGCTAAAACTGGATACTGGCATGAGTCGGTTAGGCTTTAATGAAACTGAATTCAAAACAAGTTATCAAAGACTATTGAGTTGTTCTGGTGTTAATCAGCCTATTTCATTAATGACCCATCTTTCTCGTGCGAATGAAACAGATTGTGTAGAGACTTTGGATCAAATATCTTTTTTTAACCGAGTCGTAACCCCCTACCCTGGAGAGCGAAGTATTGCTAATTCGGCAGGAATTATAGCTTGGGCTGAATCATTATCTGACTGGGTACGTCCCGGTCTAATGCTATATGGTGCATCACCTATAAATAATCGTAATGGAATAGAGTTTGGGTTAAAACCAGCTTTGAGTCTGCATTCTCGATTAATCGCAGTAAAAAACATACTGGCAGGAGCTGCTGTTGGATATGGAGGAGTCTGGATATGCAAACATAATACACGCTTAGGTGTAGTAGCCATAGGCTATGGCGACGGATATCCTCGTAGTGCAAAAAATGGCACCCCAGTTTTGGTTAATGGGGAAAAAGTTCCCTTGATAGGTCGGGTTTCAATGGATATGGTGACTGTTGATCTAAATTCCCAGCCTCAAGCCAAACCAGGTGACCCAGTAACACTTTGGGATGAAAGTCTTGCGGTTGAAGAAATTGCAGCCTTTGCTGATACTATTCCTTATACACTTTTATGTGGAATCACCCAAAGAGTAGAGAAAAAAGTATACCAGTTAGCAAATTCTTAGTGGTTTCTTTATCTTTGGTAGCTTCTTTTTTGTCTGATTAATTTAAATCAACTACACCTCCGCTCTACTACAGAGTGATCGTGGAAGAGTTTAGCTGGGAAGGACGATTTAATTGTATCCGCTATAAATTCCAGGGGGAAATAGAAACCGACAGCCAC
>CAYNRB010000075.1:0-1664 GCA_964399475.1 uncultured Methylomarinum sp. | reverse complement strand
GCCACCAATGTAACCTGGATGTAGCGTAGCGGAATCTGGGGTCAGTCGTACCATTCCTTCTCGGATTTCGCTGCACTACATCCAGTCTACCCGTTAATTCAATATTAGAAACGGTTGCTCTGGGTTTTATAGTGAATGCATTTAATGCGTATTCTAGAGCGGACTATAAAGTCCGCCCATCATCAATTCCGTCCCATCAATCTTAAATTGTCGGAACACTAGTTTTCAACTCACTTTTTATATGGCTAAAAAACAAAAAACAGCTTATGTCTGTACCGAATGCGGGGCAGACTTTCCTCGCTGGGCGGGGCAATGTACAAGTTGCGGTGTATGGAATGTTATTAAAGAGATTCGTTTAGGAGGGAATGGCAATAAGCCAGATAGATCATTATCTGGTTATACAGGTTCCCGTTCAGAAGTTAAATTTCTATCTGATGTGGATTTAGCAGACGCTGAACGCATTTCAACAGGGTTTGTAGAGTTTGATCGTGTTTTGGGTGGTGGAATCGTCCGAGGCAGCGTAGTACTGATTGGTGGTGCTCCTGGAGCCGGTAAGAGTACTATTTTATTACAGGCTATTGCAAAAGTCGCTCAATCAGGTTTTTCAGTTCTCTATGTTTCTGGCGAAGAGTCTTTACAGCAAATAGCCGAAAGAGCACGTCGTTTAAGATTGGATACCAGCACAATTAAAATGCTTGCAGAAACCTCTGTGCAAAGCATTTGCGATTGTGTTGATGTGGAAAAACCTGATGTGCTGGTCATCGATTCGATTCAAGTAATGCATACTGTTGATTCTGATACTGCACCTGGTTCAGTTTCTCAAGTGAGAGAATCTGCGAGTTATCTGACTCAGTACGCTAAAAGAAATAACATCTCTATTTTTATGGTGGGACATGTTACTAAAGATCAGTCATTGGCTGGACCGATGACATTGAGTCATATCGTTGATGCTCAAGTGGTGTTATCAACAATTGATGATGCCAGGTTTAGAGTATTAAGGTCGGATAAAAATAGATTTGGAAGTGTGGGAGAACTAGGTTTTTTCTCTATGGAAAGCACGGGACTTAAAGAGGTCAAGAATCCTTCTGCCATGTTTCTGTCACGTTCTGAAAAACCTTCTTCTGGTAGTGTGGTTACTGTTCTTTGGGAAGGAACCCGGCCTTTATTAGTCGAAATTCAAGCATTGGTAACAGAAAGCCAGTATGGAAACCCTCGTCGATTAGCAGTCGGACTGGATCATAATAGACTAGCGATGTTGTTAGCTGTATTATTTCGTCATGCGGGTGTTATTACCGCGAATGACGAAATATATACCAATGTTGTGGGGGGAATAAAAGTAACAGAAACAGCTTCTGATTTAGCCATTATTATCAGTGTTGTATCCAGTTTGAAAAACCGGGTTATTCCTCACGATGTGGTTTATTTTGGTGAAATTGGTTTGAATGGTGAGATAAGACCTGTTGCAAACGGACATGCCCGATTAAATGAAGCATCAAAACATGGCTTTAAAAAAGCAGTGATTCCAAAAAAGAATGTACCTAAAGAATCCATTAAAGGCTTAAGCATTGCCAGTGTCTCAACTTTATCTGAAGCACTTGATGCATTTGGTTATTTTTGAGAGAAAAAACCATTTCTGAGCTGATACTATTTGTATATTTTACGCA
>CAYNRB010000074.1:0-13544 GCA_964399475.1 uncultured Methylomarinum sp. | reverse complement strand
AGGCGGACAAAAAGACAAGCAAGATTGGTGGGTTATTTATTGCGTGTTGCCTTACTACTCTGCGTAGATTTCTGTTACGAACTTTTAATCTACGTGGATGAGGCATGAGTAAGAATAGAGCTTTTACCGATAGACTGGGCTACTGAAATAATTTCGTAGTTTGCTATCGATAAAAATAACTGACTATATTCCGCAATTGATACCGCGTGAGTAGATCAAACTAAGCTCAATAATATTCCAGCAGCAACGGCTGAACCTATAACCCCAGCAACATTCGGCCCCATCGCATGCATCAATAGAAAATTATGAGGATTGCTTTCCAATCCAACTTTATTGGCAACTCGCGCTGCCATCGGTACAGCAGAAACACCGGCAGCACCAATTAAAGGATTGATGGGTGTGCTGCTATATTTATTCATGACTTTGGCCATTAAAACTCCACAGGCTGTACCGATACAAAAAGCAACAGCACCTAAGGCTAATATTCCCAATGTTTCTGGCTTTAAAAAATCATCTGCATTCAATTTTGAGCCAACTGCCAAGCCTAAAAAGATAGTAACAATATTAATCAATTCATTTTGTGCTGTTTTGCTTAGTCGATCCACCACACCACAGCTATTCATTAGATTACCTAAACAAAACATACCAACCAATGGCGCTGCAGAAGGAATTAACAAAGCGCAAAGTACTAATAACATTAACGGAAAAATAATTTTTTCAGTTTGACTGACGACGCGGAGTTGTTGCATTTCTATCTTGCGCTCTGCTTCTGTTGTTAATGCCCGCATGATAGGGGGTTGAATAAGAGGCACAAGAGCCATATAGGAATAAGCAGCTACTGCTATAGCCCCCAGTAGATCAGGCGCTAGTTTGGATGCGACATAAATGGCTGTCGGCCCATCTGCCCCCCCAATAATAGCAATTGCCGCTGCATCTTTAAGGGTGAATTCTAATCCTGGAATAAGGTTGAGCGCCAAAGCGCCAATCAGTGTGGCAAAAATTCCAAACTGGGCAGCAGCACCTAAAAATAATGTTTTAGGATTAGCTAACATAGGACCAAAATCAGTCATCGCTCCTACGCCCATAAAAATTAATAGGGGGAAAATACCGGTTTCTATGCCTAAATATAAGTAATGTAAAATCCCACCTGGCTCGGCTATACCGGCAATGGGAATATTACTTAATACCGAACCAAAACCAATAGGTAATAAGAGTAAGGGCTCAAATTCTTTTTTAATGGCAAGAAAAAGCAGTAAAAAACCAACCAGCATCATGAATGCCTGAGCGCCAGTAAAATTATAAAGTCCTGTGCTTTCCCAAAGAGAAATAAGATTTTCCATAATTGCTAAATTTCCTAGACTATAATGTTATTAAGGCTTCACCGACTGCTACTGCATCGCCTTCTTTAACGTTAACAAGGCTAACTGTTCCAGCAATTCTAGAACGCACTTCGGTTTCCATTTTCATTGCTTCCATAATTAAAACAACATCATCCTGAGCAACATGGCTTCCCTCTTTTACATTTATTTTAAGTATATTGCCTGCCATTGGAGACTCTATAAGGCCCGAACTAGTCGATCCTGAATTTGTACCCGTTGAAAGGTTTTCTTGCTGGATGCTTATATTAGTATTACCAGGGCCTACCGCAACGTTATAACTTCTGCCATCAACATTGACCGAATAGCTTTCAACGGTTGATTGAGTATTAGCAGGTTTATCAGCATTAGCAATAGTAGCTACATCAGGCACAGGCTCGAAAAAATCAGGATTATTACGATTAGCAATAAATTTCCAGCCTACCTGGGCAAACAAACCATTAATCAAAGCATCTTCTTCTACATTTTCTGCTAGAGGAACCCCTTCTTGTTTGGATTTTTCTTCAACATCAGCAATCAGTTTGTGCATTTCTGATTCGATCAAATCTGCTGGGCGACATTTAATGGCTTCAGCACCGTTTAGCACGCGTAGTTGGAGTTCTTTGTTTAGTTCGGCAGGTGCTGCACCATATTCGCCTTTTAAAACACCAGCAGTTTCTTTAGTAATGGTTTTATATCGTTCACCAGCCAATACATTAAGTACGGCTTGCGTGCCAACAATCTGTGAAGTTGGAGTAACTAACGGAATATAGCCCAAATCTTTTCGTACTTTAGGGATTTCTTTTAGCACCTCATCAAATTTATCTGCCGCACCCTGTTCTTTTAGCTGGATTTCCATATTGGTTAACATACCACCTGGAACTTGAGAAATCAGAATTCTACTATCAACTCCTTTTAAACTGCCTTCAAATTGCGCGTATTTTTTTCTTATATCTCTAAAGTAATGGGCAATATCTTCTAACTTAAATAAATCTAGACCTGTATCACGTTCCTGGCCTTCAAAACAGGCTGAAATTGTTTCTGTAGGGCTGTGTCCATAAGTCATACTCATAGAGGAAATAGCCGTATCAACATTATCAATTCCGGCTTCTGCCGCTTTAATGATAGTAGGTACGCTTAATCCAGTCGTGGCATGACAATGCAGGTGAATTGGAATTGATGTCGCCTGTTTAAGTTGGCTGACTAATTCAAAGGCATCATAAGGTTTTAACAAACCGGCCATATCTTTTATACAAATTGAGTGCGCGCCCATATCTTCAATTTGTTTACCCTGAATGATCCATTTTTCAAGCGTATGAACTGGGCTGGTGGTATAAGAAATGGTACCCTGAGCATGCGCATCGGTATTAAGCACGGCTTTAACTGCCCGTTCAATATTACGCATATCATTCATCGCATCAAAAATACGAAATACATCAATACCATTAATAACACAACGTTCTACAAACTTATCAACCACATCATCAGCATAATGGCGGTAACCTAATATATTTTGTCCACGAAATAACATCTGTTGAGGTGTATTTGGCATGGCTGCTTTCAATAAGCGCAATCTTTCCCAAGGATCTTCACCCAAATATCTGATACAGGCATCAAAAGTTGCTCCGCCCCATGATTCTATAGACCAATATCCTATTTGATCTAGTTGCTCACATATAGGTAACATATCTTCAATCCGCAGGCGAGTTGCCAAGATTGACTGATGAGCGTCTCGCAAGACTACTTCTGTTATACCTAAGGGCTTTTTAGCCTCTACCATGATTTATCTCCTGTGACCTTTTTGGGTCATTAGTGCGCGTTCCTTACTTTATAAGTAAGCTTTTGTTGTTTATTTACTTGTTACGATATTGATGTACCGCAGCAGTAATTGCAGCAATAACGCCAGCATCCGTATGACTGGTTGTCGCTGATACTAGAGGTGCTCCCGTCAACGATTCTTCTGGGAAAAAACGTTGTAGTATCTTAGTCATTAAATTGACTAGTACAACTAGCATGGTCAAAAAGGCAAAGACTATGCCCATGCCTATCATCATAATTTCTAAACCTGATGCTATCTGTTCATTCATAATTTTTAGTTTTAAAACACATATCGTTGGCATTATAGCATATCTTTATTTGTTGCAATTTTAGCGCTGAAATGCTTTTTTTAAGGAATGAAACATAATAAATTGTGCATTTTCGCGTAGATTTTTTGTTTGTCTGCGTTTGTGTAGCAATAGGCGCATACAAGCTATGCAACAGTTGTTGCACAGACGAAGACAAAAAAAAGCAAGTGAGAATGTGCAAGTTACTTAATTCCTATTCCTAAGCTATGCAGCACATGCTCAGATGCGTAAAATAAACCAATAAAAATATATTCAAAGGCAAATAATAATGAACGATATTTCACTGACGAAAGAACAATGGCAAAAAAAATTAACCCCAGAACAATTTGATATTTGTAGAAATAAAGGAACAGAAAGACCTTTTTCTGGCAAATACACGTTGAGTAAAGAACAAGGTACATACCAATGTGTCTGTTGTGGCAATGCTCTATTTGATTCGGACAAACAATACGATTCAGGTTCCGGTTGGCCGAGTTTTTGGGAGGTAATAAACGCTGAAAATATTAATCAGATTGTAGATTTAAATCACGGCATGAAACGTGTTGAAGTTACCTGTAAATCATGTAATGCACATTTGGGGCATGTATTTGAAGATGGCCCACAACCGAGCGGATTACGTTATTGCATCAACTCAGTTTCATTAGAGCTATTGGAAAAACCATGACAGCGCAGCAACAAGTTGTAGATTTATTAAACTTTATAGATCATAGTCCTAGCGCCTATCATGCCGTAAAAAGCATAGAAGATCGATTAAAGCCGCTGGGTTTTCAGTATTTAAATGAAAAACAAAAATGGCAATTAACTACGGGAAAATCCTATTATGTAATTCGGGATGACTCTTCTATCATTTTCTTTTCAATGGGCAAAAAACCATTAATAGACAGAGGATTTAAAATAATAGGTGCGCATACCGACTCACCAGGATTGAGTATAAAGCCAAATCCAGTTGATGCTTCAAATGGTTTACTTAGATTGTCCGTTGAAATCTATGGTGGGCCTATTTTAGCTACTTTTACCGATAGAGATTTAAGTCTAGCGGGACGCATTAGCTATAAAACAGATCAAGGAAAAATTGCAAGCAAACTGCTATGTTTTGACCAACCCCTACTTCGATTACCCAATCTCGCTATTCATATGAATAGAACGGTCAATGAAGAAGGCTTAAAACTACATAAACAAAATGAATTATCCTTAATTATTTCAACCTCTATTAAAGAGCAACTGACTCAGGACTATTTTTTTCAATTATTGGAAAAAGCAACTCAGGTCAAAGCTGATCAAATTTTATCCTGGGATTTGAAAGTTTATGATACTCAAAAGGGAGCATTTTGGGGGGATGAGCAACAGTTTTATGCCGACAGCCAACTCGACAATTTAGCCTCTTGCCATGCTGGATTACAAGCTTTATTAGATGAAGCGTCGTTACAATCAGAAAACACTTCAGTGTGTGCTTTTTTTGATCATGAAGAAATTGGCAGTGAAAGTACTAAAGGGGCAGATGGTAGTTTTTTACCCGATGTCTTGCAACGAATTGCTTTGGCAAGTAATCTAGAAAAAGAAGATTATCACTGTGCACTAGCTAAAAGTTTTATGATCAGTGCAGATATGGCTCATGCCTACCAGCCCAATTTCCCAGCCGCTTATGAACCTGGGCATAAAGTTCTGGTTAATAAAGGCCCTGTCATTAAATTGAATGCCAATCAACGCTATGCTTCTGAAAGTATTTCTGTCGCGCACTTTATAAATTGGTGTGACCAAGTCAATGTACCGTATCAAAAGTACTCGCATCGAACCAATATTCCTTGCGGTAGCACTATTGGGCCAATGACTTCTGCAAAATTGGGCATTAGAACAATTGATGTGGGAAATCCTATGTGGGCGATGCACAGTATCAGAGAAAGTGCAGGTGTTGAAGATCATCTGCATATGATCAATGTATTCAAACGGTTTTTTACTGAAATCTAGAAATTTCACTATACTTAAGTACCCAAGCATAATTATTTTAACAATTTTAGGCAGGATTTTTTTTCATCTTAGCCGTGACATAAATGGGCGCATAGCTGGCTACGCAACTATTTATGTCACGGCTAAGATGGGAAAAAAGACAAGTAAAAAGTTAAATTAATTATGCTTGGGTACTTATGTACTATAGTTAATGACTACCTCTCAAACACTATGAGTCTCTTTTTGATTTTCAAAATTCCGGATGAAGCTCTTAATTTTTATCATTGATATGAAAGAAACTATTTCTAGCATGAAAATTGGAGTACTTTTTTCTATAGGCTTACTTTTTTCATCATTTTTTTTCTTTTCTGAGTCTATCGCTCAACAGAACAATATTGAATATAAAATTAAAGCAGGGTATTTGTATAATTTCACCAAATTCATTTCCTGGCCAGAAAATGAATTGACTACTTTTAATTTGTGCATACTTGGAAAAGATCCCTTTGGTCCAATTATTAATCCTATTGAAAAACGCACGGTTAAAGATAAAGCTATCCGTGTTTTTCGAATTAGCTTAATTAGCCAAGCTAAACACTGCCAAATTGTTTATTTTGCCAAGGAAAGCCAAGTTTTAATAGATTCGATCCTTTCATTACCAGGGATTTTGACTGTTGGCAGCCAAAAACAGACCTTAGCAGTGGGAGAAGCAGAACAATTTTCCCAGGCAGGAGGGATGATTGCTTTTTTTTTTAGACAGGGAAAAATAAAAATACGGATTAATCTAAAGTCCCTGAGAAAAAGTAGACTGGAAGTGAGTGCAAAGCTACTGGAAGTAGCAGATATTTTTTCAGGAGGGGAAGATGAATAGTCCGCTTAGTTTATTTCCTGCCCTTTCTATTAAAAAGAAATTATTATCTATTCAGGTATTTTCCAGTTTAATTAGTCTGTTTTTGGCCTCTTTGCTTATTTTGATTTTTCAAGTAACAGAATTTAAACAGAATTCTCAGGATGATTTATCAGCAATAGCCGTATTAATAGGTACGCGAAGCTCCGCTGCTCTGTTATTTGATGATCCTGAATTAGCTAAAGAAAATCTATCATCCTTAGAGCAACTGCCTATTTTCTATTCTGCTTGTATTTATGATAAAAAGGGTCATGTTTTTACTAGTTATAAAGCGGCCTTTTATAAAACCAGTTTAGCATTTGAAGAATCTTGCGCTGAAATTTATCTGGGACAATCTACTTTTTTTGAACAGACACGACTCTTCGTCTATGAACCGATTTTGGTTGATACTGAACTAATCGGCACAGTGTTTATTTTTGCTGATTTAGAATCTATATTTTTACGAAAATTACAGTTTATTGGCCTGCTTTTTTCGGTGTTATTTGGCACTTCGGTTATCGCATTCCTGTTAACCGCTCCGTTTATAAAAGTGATTACCAGCCCTTTAAATAAATTATTAAAAACTGTTAATTATATTACCTATCGAAAAGACTATTCTCAAAGGGCAAAAAAACAAAACGATGATGAATTAGGAAAACTGGTCGACGCCTTTAATCAGATGATTTCAACGGTCGAATCACAAAATCGTGCATTAACCGTAGCTAAAGATCACTATCTTGCTTTATTTGATGACAATCCTACGATGGTCTTTAATCTTTCTACCAATGGCTCGATTTTATCAGTCAATACCTTTGGTGCCAAACAATTAGGTTTGGATCGCAATAAATTAGACAGTTATTATTTTTTAGATTTTATTCATCCTGATGACCAAATCGTATCAAATATGTTATTTGACTCATGCATAGCCGCACCTAAAAAAGTTCATAAACATGAATTACGTATGATTTGTAGTGATGGCTTGATTATTTGGGTAAGAGAAACTGCGCGTCTTGTTAATAATGAAAATCAACAAAATAATGTCTTGTTAGTTTGCGAAGATGTTACTGAAAACCGAATTTTATCAGAACAAATAGCTTACCAGGCAAGTCATGATACCTTAACCGGATTAGTTAATAGAAATCAGTTTGATACTGACCTGCAAAGAGCAGAAATCAATGCAAAAAAAGAACAGTTTGAACATGCACTATGCTATCTTGATTTGGATCAATTTAAGGTGGTTAATGATACTTGCGGTCATTTAGCTGGAGATGAATTGCTAAGACAAATTGGTAATTTATTAAAATATCACATTAGAAAGGAAGATGTTTTAGCGCGTTTAGGCGGCGATGAATTCGGTATTCTAATGTTTCATTGTTCTTTAGATCAAGCCGCCCAAACCTGTGAAAAACTTAAGGAAGTAATTAGAGGTTTCCAATTTGCCTGGGAAGATAAAAGTTTTTTTATTGGTGTTAGTATTGGGGTTTCATCAATTGATGCTAGCAGTGGAAATTCAGTTGAAATTTTAAAAGAAGCCGACTCAGCTTGCTATGCGGCAAAAGATAAAGGTCGAAACAGAGTTCATGTTTTTAGACCCGATGATGAAGAGCTAGCATTACGACATGGCGAAATGCAATGGGTAGAAAAAATTCAACATGCTATTGATGATAATCAGTTTGTGTTATACGGGCAATTGATTGTTCCAATATCTGATGAACAGGAAGGTTTGCATTTTGAAACACTGATTCGTTATCGCGATGAAAAAGGCAATATCATACCTCCTGGCGCTTTTTTACCCGCTGCAGAAAGATATAACCTGGCTCCAGCACTGGATAAATGGGTGATTAGTAATCTCTTTAATTGGCTGGCTGAGCACCCCACTTTTTTAGATCAACTTTCGCTATGTTCAGTCAACCTATCTGGACTTTCCATGTCAGATGAAAGTATGCTGAGCTTTATCTTTGATGCATTTGCCCGTCATTCAATTCCAACCTCCAAGATTTGTTTTGAAATAACCGAAACTGCAGCTATAGCTAATTTAAAATATGCGACTCAGTTTATTGACACCTTAAGAAAAAAAGGTTGTTCATTTTCTCTGGATGATTTCGGTAGCGGACTTTCTTCTTTTGCCTATTTAAAAAACCTGCCTGTTGATTTTTTGAAAATAGATGGAATATTTGTAAAAGATATTACTGAAGATCAAGTGGATATGGCTATGGTTAAATCAATTAATGAAGTGGCCCATGTGATGGGTAAAAAGACCATTGCTGAATTTGTCGAAAACCAGAAAATTCTTAATTTATTAAATGAGTTGGGTGTTGATTATGCCCAAGGCTATGGTATTGCAAAACCGGTGCCCTTGGAGAAATTATTATGAAGAACAAGGTCTCTGGTAGAATAAAATCATTCCCCTATTATTATCAAGTCAGTCTTTTTTTAATTTTATCTGGACTGGTTTTTAATCTTAGAAGTGACCCCTTACAACTCACCTATTTTGATTTGAGTTTAGATCAATTAGGCGATATTCTAATTACCTCAGTCGCCAAAAAACCCCAGAAATTAAGTCAAGCGGCTTCATCTATTTATGTAATAAGCCAGGAAGATATCAAACGTTCAGGTGTTACCAGCATACCCGATGCATTACGTATGGTTCCTGGTGTACAGGTAGCCAAGCTTGACTCTAACAAATGGGCTATTTCAATACGGGGATTTAATGATATTTTTTCTAACAAATTATTAATTTTAATGGATGGACGAACTGTTTATTCACCGTTCTTTGGAGGAACTCATTGGGACACTGTTGATACCATACTGGAAGACATTGAACGAATTGAAGTCATTAGAGGGCCTGGAGGAACATTATGGGGCTCAAATGCAGTCAATGGTGTTATTAACATTACCACCAAAAATGCCAAGGAAAGTTCAGGATTGTTAGTCAGTGCTTTAGCCGGTAATATAGAAAGGGGAAAATTGAGTATTAGGTATGGTGGTGCAATCAATCATTCTACCAATTATAGACTCTACGTAAAAGGATTTGAAAAAGACCATGCTGAAGATGGGGTCGATGATTGGCGCATGGGAAGGAGTGGTTTTAGAGTTGATAGCCAACCTAGTAAAAAAGATAAATTGACCTTTCAAGGTGATATTTATGCCAGTAATGAAGGTGAAATGGCTATATCAACAACATTAGGTAATGTTTTTCCTTTTGGTAATTTTGCAAGCGAAATTGAAGTTTTTGGTGGCAATGTTTTATTTCGTTGGCAGAGAAAATTTTCTGAGGATTCAAATTTAATAGTGCAAACCTACTACGACCGTGCTGAAAGAGAACATTTTTATATAAAAGATAAACGCGATACCTTTGACCTAGACCTCCAACATCGTTTTTCCACTTTTGGAAAGCAAGAAATTAATTGGGGATTAGGTTTTCGTTATATCAGCGATGAAACTAAAGCAGGAACGGTATTGAGGCTGGATCCTAAAAATCGTTCAGACGAAATAATCAGTGCATTTTTACAAGATGAAATCAGTTTAATTGAAGATCAATTGATTTTAACCTTTGGATCCAAATTTGAACATAATAGTTATTCAGGATTTGAGTATCAACCCAGTGCTCGTTTACTTTGGAAACCCTATGATCAACATAGTCTATGGGGTTCAGTTTCTCGTGCGGTTAAAACCCCAAGTAGAATTGAGCATGACATTATTCTACAACGCTCTTCAGCTCTACGTATTTTAGGTGATCGGAATTTTAACTCTGAGGAATTGATTGCTTATGAAACAGGCTACCGTTTTCTTGATAAAAAATTTACTTTTGATGTCAGTCTCTATTACAACCAATATGATAATTTACGTTCACTTGAGTTTAAGCCTCAATTAACTACTGTTGACTTAGTTATTTCAAATGAACTTAAGGGGGAAACTTACGGGCTGGAAATAGCAAGCAGTTGGCAAGTTGCTGAATCCTGGCGATTGCGTGGTGGATATTCATATACCCAAATTCAATTACACCTCTCTTCAAAAAGCACCGATTTAACCGAAGAACAAGACGAAGGAGATACGCCTCATCATCAATTTTCCTTCAGTTCCTTTTGGCAAGTAACGCAAAATTTGCAGTTGGACACTACGTTACGCTATGTAGATATGATAAAAGGTGGAAGGGAAAAACAGCCAGTAGACTCTTATACAACGATGGATTGTCGAGTTTCCTGGCAAGCACATGAATTATTAGAATTGTCAGTCATAGGACAAAATCTTTTTGGTAAGCATCGTGAGTTTAGAGGATCAACGATTGATACGCAGGCAACAGATGTTGAACTCAGTGTTTATTTTAAAGCAGATTTTCGTTATTGAAAATCTACTCCCGTATGATGGAGAATTATATTTAGTTAAAGAATATTTTCCAACTAAAGAGGCGCAACAATTGTTTAATACATTGTTGCTATCATTGGTCTGGCAACAAGAAAAAATATTTCTTTATGGAAGATGGGTATGGGTTCCTCGCTTAATCTGCTGGTATGGTGATAATGGCGCCGACTATCAATATTCTGGGGTAAGCCATCAGCCCATGATATGGAATGAGCCATTATTAATGGTAAAGCAGAAAATTGAAGTGGATTATCAGTGTGAATTTAATAGCGTTATGGCTAATCTGTACCGAAATGGTTCAGACTCTATGGGATGTCATGCAGATGATGAGAAAGAATTAGGCTTGAATCCTCTGATTGCTTCTTTGAGTCTGGGAGCAGAAAGACTACTTAAATTCCGTCATCATAAAAGAAAACAGGTATTGGATGTGGTATTAAGCCATGGTGACTTACTATTGATGAGTGGAACAATCCAGCACCATTGGCGACATGAATTACCCAAAACCAAAAAAATTAAAACTGAACGTATTAACCTAACCTTCAGAAGAATAATTTAGGTTTTAGGTAAAGCGAACCTGCGCCCGCTAGGATTGTAACTCATTAAGTATTTACGCTTTATTTCATATCTTTAACCAATGACTTTGCAAATTCATAAGCTTCCGGAAAATCAATAAATGCTGCTTTCTCGGATGTCTGAATTTGCTTGAATAAACCAATTTCAGTTTTTGATTTTATATTCCCGATAGCCAGTGGACCAATCCCACTAAATGTTCCATTAGCATATTCGATAGTTGTTTTTAAATCTTGCATACCAACACCCGCAACGCCACTGGGTGGAACTGCATTAGTATCAGCGACTACAAGCAAACTATCAACTTCGTCTAATTGTTTCATTTCCAGAATTCTGATGCCGGCCCTGGCAACGCAAATAACTACGTCAACACCTTGAAGTACATTTACTTTTTCACTATGAGTAAGCGCTTCGACCCAGTCAACCGAAACCTCATAACGATCGCAAAAACGCTTTGCTACATTCGGATCATCGTCAGCAGTGAGTTGACATAAACGTGTATTTGCACCTTCTTTTGCCGCCAATATAGCTGAACATAACCCCACTGGCCCTGTTCCAAAAATGGCAACAGTACGTCCCTCTAATCCGCATTGATGATTATCTTCCAATGTTTTTCTAACTAAAGCAAGTACACTGGCAGAAGTCGTATAAGCACCATTTGGATCAGCAAAAACACCCACTTCAAAGGGGCCTACCATGGCCTTTTTTGCATTTTGAAACATATCTGCTGCAAGGTGGACATCTCGCCCTCCGATAAAAATGCCTGTGTCATTAAACCGTTTAGGTGGGCGGGCAAAAATAGCATCTTGAACCATCGCCTTAACATTTTCAGGGTTAACGTGAGGAAAAGGGATGATGTGATTAAAACCAGAATCGGCTGCCATAGTGACATCAAATGGACTGATATTATCGCCAGGATTTAGAATATACAACATTTTTTGTGACATGTTTTTTCCGTTAGTTTTTTTATGTAATTTAAGTATAGCCAACTATTTTCAAAATTTAGGATGTAATTAAAAATAATTATTGACTAATAAAAATTTGTCCGTTTCCCTTTTACCCAAAAATCCCACTTATAGCTTGTTTCTTAGATTTTCAAATGTGCAACCAGTTTTTTCATGATTTATCTAGGTTAACGACTATACTTATTTTTTCAATAAATGTTTAAGGATTTAACATGCCCCAAAAAATGTTGTATTTCATCAGCCCTAGTGAAAGAATTAGTCCATTTGATATAACAATAGCTGCAGATGCTGGTTTTGATCATATAATCCCCTTTCCTAATGTTCTACCAAAAAATGTCATTGGAATTGTTCAGGATGCGATTTTTGCTCGTGCCCCTCAAAACTTTAATGATACGGGTATTTTTATCGGGGGGAGAGATGTTCACCTTGCAGCAGACATGTTTCGAAATGTTAAAAAAGCTATGGTAGGTCCGTTTCAAGCGAGCGTATTCGCTGATCCAAATGGCGCTTATACAACATCTGCAAGTATTTTGGCATTAGTTCGAAAATCATTGGAAGACAGATATAAATGTGGCTTAAAAGGTCTCAAAGTGACAGTTTTTGGAACCGGCCCCGTAGGGCTTTGTACAGCCATTCTTGCGGCCAAGGAAGGGGCAGTGACTCAACTCTGTGCATTGACTTCAGAAGATGATGAATATGTTGCCAAACGCTTTTGTGAACGTTATCAAGTGGATGTAAACTGGGTTTCTGCTTTGACGCACAGCGAAAAAAGCCAAGTACTCGAAGATAGCGAAATTGTAATTTGCGCTGCCATAGCAGGAGTCAGAATTATAGAACAAAAAGATCTGGATTCAGCTAAAAGTTTACGCGTGGTGCTAGATACTAATGCTGTTCCACCTAGTGGAGTCGAAGGGATAGGCTTACAAGATTTAAATTCGCCTAGAGATTTTTTTGGTGGAACATTTAGTAGTATTGGAGCCTTAGCTATCGGAAATATAAAATCTCAAACTGAATTAAGTATATTCAGACATATCCAGACTTCAGAAAAAGTCGCATTTATTGATTTACCTGATGCATATCAATTCGCTTTATCACTAGTACAATCTTTAAGTAATCCGTGAGAAATTCTTAAGATTCCGAATTTTTGGAATTGAGTTAAATTATTTAAAAAACATTAACTTGAGAGTTAGGCATAAGGCAAACAAAAATATTACACGAGTTATTAAACGTATATTCCATGCACGTTCTTTAGTTACATTCATCAAAGTTGCATATTATTACCCACTATGAACACCAATTATTATCTGAACGTGAACACTTTTAGCATTTTTTAATAATA
>CAYNRB010000073.1:0-13587 GCA_964399475.1 uncultured Methylomarinum sp. | reverse complement strand
GACGGACAAAAAGACAAGCCAAGATTCGGATATTATTAAATCCTCGCTCCTAAGTTTTAGGATAAGAATAGAGAACTTGCTTTTAATTCTCGACAAACCAAGCTGATTAGTCGTTTACTTGAAACCGATGATTTTGAGCAAGGTATTTCACGTAGACAATATAAAAACCTTGCTCATACGACTGATATAACAGCGGCGCGTGATTTAAAAGATTGGGTAGGTAAAAATATTATCAAACCAATTGGGTGGGAGACGTATTCGAAAATATGTACTTAGTTTTTTACTATGAAAGGCCTAAAACATCCTGCATATCAAACATCCCTTGCTGTTTGCCTTGTAACCAAACCGCAGCCCGAACAGCCCCATTAGCAAAAGTCATTCTGCTAGTAGCTTTATGAGTAATTTCAACACGTTCTCCTTCATCTGCAAACATAACCGTATGTTCCCCGACTATATCACCGGCACGGATAGTAGAAAAGCCAATAGTTTTTGTATCCCTGATACCAGTATTGCCTTCGCGCCCATAGATAGCACAGTCTTTCAAATCACGACCCAAAGTCTCAGCAATCACTTCACCCATTCGTAAAGCAGTGCCAGAAGGGGCATCTACTTTATTTCGATGATGAGCTTCTATTATTTCAATATCCGTGTAATCTCCCATCACCCTAGCTGTCATTTCCAATAATTTAAGCGATAAATTGACACCTACACTCATATTGGGTGCTAATACTATAGCTATATCTTTAGCTACATTATTAATGATTTGTTTTTGTTCAATACTGAATCCCGTAGTACCAATGATTATTTGTTTCTTTGCCTGGCGGCAGATTTCCAGATATTCCATTGTTGCTTCTGGGCGAGTAAAATCAATCAGTACATCAAACTGGTCTGTCACTGTAGCCATATCGCCAACAACCTTAAGATCCAGATTTTGGATGCCAGTCATATTCCCCACATCCTTGCCAATGGCTGAACTCTCAGGACGAGAAATAGTAGCATTAATAGTCATATGTTCTGATAAATCTACTGCTTTAATCAGACAAAGTCCCATTCGGCCTGATGCACCCACAACAGCTACACGAATCATTGTTTATCCTGTTAATTTATCAAAAAAGTTTTTTACCCCATCCGTCCAGCTGTGTTCTTGAGGACTATGATGTTTTCCTCCACCGGAAATTGATTCTTTAAATTTTTCTAAGAGGACTTTTTGTTCTTTTGTTAAACGAACTGGGGTTTCAAGTTGAACTCGACAGAGCAAATCCCCTATCGATCCACCTCGAACAGGTTTTACGCCTTTTCCGCGTAATCTGAATAATTTCCCCGTCTGGGTTTCTGAAGGTATTTTTAGTTTCACTTTACCGTTTAAGGTAGGTACTTCTAGTTCTCCTCCTAAACAGGCCGTTGGAAAACTAATAGGTACTTCGCAATAAAGATTGGCACCATCACGAGTAAAAATCGCATGATCTTTAACCTGAATCTGAACATATAAATCTCCAGATGGGCCTCCAGCGATACCTCCTTCACCTTCCCCAGCTAATCGAATACGATCTCCATTATCAACACCTGAAGGTACTTTGACTGATAAGGTTTTCTCTTCTTGAGTGCGACCTTGTCCATGACATTTACGACAAGGATCTTTAATTTGTTTACCCGCACCTTGGCAAGTTGGGCAGGTTTGTTGGACCGAGAAGAAACCTTGCTGCATTCTAACCTGCCCTTGTCCATGACAAGTACTACAGGTAACAGGACTGGAACCTTTTTTTGCTCCCGATCCCTTACATTCTTTACAGGTAGTTAGTACTGGAACTCTAACCGTAGCTTCGGTACCACCTACGGCTTCTTCCAGAGTCAGATCCAAATTGTAACGTAAGTCAGATCCTGATTGGGCTCCACCACGTCTTCGACCCCCACCTGCACCGCCAAATATATCACCGAAAACATCACCGAAAATATCACTGAAATTTTCACCACCAAATCCGCCAGAACCACCGCCCATGGATTGTTCTACGCCAGCATGACCAAACTGATCATAAGCTGCACGTTTTTTTGAATCAGATAAAATTTCGTAAGCTTCTTTTATTTGTTTGAACTTTTTTTCAGCTTGTTCTGGTTTTTCCTTGTTTCTGTCAGGATGATATTTCATCGCCATTCGACGATAACTTTTTTTTAATTCTGCATCACTGGCATTTTTTTCAACGCCTAATAATTTATAAAAATCTTCTTTTGCCATAACGTAAATAACCGCCAGCATAAACCGGCGGTTTTTTTAGACCCACTATCAAGAAAACAAGGACTTCAAGCCCTTGTCAGGAATGACTTATTTTTTATCGTCATCTTTAACTTCTTCAAATTCAGCATCAACCACATCATCAGCTGCTGACTCAGTAGTAGCCTCAGGGCCAGTTGCATCAGCAGTTGCGCCTTCTGATTCGGCTTTTTGTGCATAAACACGCTCAGCCAGTTTTCCTGATAACTCTGTCAAAGCTGCTGTTTTGGCTTCAATTTCGTCTTTATCTTCCGATTTTAAAGTTTCTTGTAATTCAGAAATTGCAGAATCAATCGCTGTTTTTTCGTCAGTTTCAACTTGCTCACCCAGTTCTTCGATAGATTTTTTAGTTGCATTAATCATGCTTTCTGCTGAATTCCTGGCAGACACTAACTCAGTGACTTTTTTATCCTCATCTGCATGGGCTTCTGCATCTTTAATCATACGATCGACTTCATCATCCGATAAACCGCTGGAAGCTTTAATGATGATAGACTGCGCTTTACCTGTTGCTTTATCTTTAGCCGAAACATTTAATATACCGTTAGCGTCAATATCAAAGGATACTTCAACCTGTGGAATTCCTCGTGGTGCAGGTGGTATATCAGATAAGTCAAAGCGACCTAATGATTTATTACCGGATGCCACTTCACGTTCACCTTGCAATACGTGTACAGTTACTGCTGTCTGATTATCTTCTGCTGTTGAGAATGTCTGTGACGCATTAGTGGGTATAGTGGTGTTTTTCTCTATCAATTTAGTCATCACACCACCCATGGTTTCAATACCAAGAGATAAAGGTGTGACATCTAATAATAAGACATCTGTAACATCCCCACCCAGAACACCTGCCTGAATCGCAGCACCTAAAGCAACGGCTTCATCTGGGTTAACATCTTTACGCGGCTCTCTACCGAAAATACTTTCTACGACTTCCTGAACTTTCGGCATACGTGTTTGACCGCCGACAATAATCACATCATTAATTTCAGAAGCGGATAAGCCTGCATCTTTTAATGCTTGTTCACAGGGAGCTTTTGTTCTTTCAATCAAATCATCAACCAGCGATTCTAATTTAGCCCGAGTCAATTTGACATTTAAATGCTTAGGGCCTGCCGCATCAGCAGTCACATAAGGCAGATTAATATCAGTCTGTTCTGTTGATGATAACTCAATTTTAGCTTTTTCAGCCGCTTCTTTCAGGCGTTGTAATGCTAATGGGTCATTATGTAGATCAATACCATTATCTTTTTTAAATTCATCGGCTAAATAATCAATGATTCTTAAATCAAAATCTTCACCGCCGAGGAAGGTGTCGCCATTGGTTGCCAATACTTCAAATTGATGTTCGCCTTCAATTTCGGCAATTTCAATAATTGAAACATCAAATGTACCACCACCCAAGTCATATACAGCGATGGTTGTATCACCTTGAGGTTTATCCATACCGAAAGCTAGTGCAGCCGCAGTCGGTTCATTGATAATACGTTTTACATCTAACCCAGCAATACGTCCGGCATCTTTAGTTGCCTGACGTTGTGAGTCATTAAAATAAGCGGGCACAGTTATTACCGCTTCGGTAACTTCTTCACCTAAAAATGCTTCTGCATCTTTTTTCAATTTCATTAAAATACGAGATGAAATTTCAGGAGCAGCCATTTTTTTACCGTGACATTCTACCCAAGCATCACCGTTATCTGCCTCTACAATTTTGTAAGGCACCATTTTGATGTCTTTTTGAACCACATCATCTTTAAAACGTCGTCCAATTAAACGTTTGATCGCAAATAATGTGTTTTCAGGATTAGTGACAGCCTGACGCTTGGCAGACTGGCCAACCAAGACCTCATCATTACCTGTAAATGCAATAATAGAAGGTGTAGTACGTGCGCCTTCACTATTTTCAATTACCCTGGATGTTCCGTTTTCCAATACCGCCACACATGAATTTGTGGTTCCTAAATCTATTCCAATTATTTTAGCCATTAAAATCTCCAGATTTTTAGTATTACTCTTTTATTTGGTAACTATTCAGGTTGGCTCTAGTGATTGCAGTTGTTGCTGGCAAGAGTTAGAACAGTTACTTATTGTTTGTTGTAGAGATGAGGTCGTTTAAACTGATTTCAAGCCTGTTCATCCAAGTTTATTGAATCGCCTTCTGGTTTCTCAGAGGGTGCTGCGGTTGAAACTACAACCATCGCAGGACGGATTAAACGACCGTTTAAGATGTATCCTTTTTGGAATACATTGATAACTGAATTGGGTTCAACTTCTGCACTAGGTTGCATAGTCATGGCTTGATGTAATTCAGGATTGAAAGTCTCTCCAATGGGATCAATTGCTTCAATATTAAACTTTGCAAAAACAGACTCAAATTGCTTGATTGTCAATTCGCTGCCTTGTTTTAAGGCTATTACTTCAGGGTTATCACTGGTAGCAGCCTGAATACCTAATTCAAGGCTATCAATGACTGAAAGTAATTCCTTAGCAAATTTTTCTAATCCGTATTTATGGGCATTTTCCAGATCTTTTTGGGTTCGTCGCTTCAGGTTTTCCATTTCAGCTTGAGTGCGAAGTGCTTTATCCCAATTCTCTTCAGCCTTTTTTTGCGCCTTCTTTAATTGTTTTTGCAGATCTGCCAACTCATTATTTTCGCTATTTCCTTCTGGACTTTCCTCTAGTGATACGTTGTCTACATTTTCAGTTGTCATTGCATCTGATTCAGGTAATTCAACTTGATTTTCACCGTCCTTCGCCTGATCAAGAACTTCTTCAATCAATTCGCTATCCGTTTGTTCTTCAGGTATCCCCTGTTCATTGCTCATAATTAACTCCAAGTTGTTATCTATTTGCTAAACAACATGGGGGACTTTCACTTAAGATTCAAGGCTGAACCTAATAATTTTGCAGTCATATCAACATAAGGAATTATTTTTTCATAGGCCATGCGTGTGGGACCAATCACGCCTAGCACACCCACTGTTTCGTTATCAATTGAATAGGATGAGGTGACTAGGCTACATTGGTCAAAAACTTGATAGCCTGATTCTTCACCAATATAAATCTGTACACCGTCAGCAACTAAGCATTGGTCGAGTAAATGGATTACACCTTGTTTCTGGCTAAATGCGTCAAACAACTGTTTTAGATGATCCATGTCAGCCAATTCATTGAATCCCATTAAATTGGTTTCACCCGAGAGTACGTAATCTTCTTTAGGAGATTGTTCAAATGCCATTTGAGCCATGCTTACAGCATCAAGCATACCTTGGTTAACTTTTTTCTGATCTTGCTGTAAATCATTAAAAACCGATTGGCGTACATCGCTCAGGTTTCGACCTGAATAAACAGAATTCAAATAGTTTGCTGCTTGTTGAAGCTCGGCTTCTGAGAATTTTTTTGAGGTGTGGATAATTTTATTATGAACTTCCTGTTCGTTGGTTACGAATATAACCAAGACACGAGTATTAGATAAGGGTAAGAATTCGACATGTCGAAAGCTGGTTACGTCTCTTTTCGGTAAGGTAACAACGCCGGCCATTTGAGTTACTTCTGATAATAGCTGTGATGCTTTGCTGACAATATCAGCATCATTTTCAGCTTCTACCAGTTCATTTTGTAAGAGTTCGATTTCTTGTGATTTTAAAGGCTTTACGGTTAATAGTGTATCTACAAACAATCGATAACCGCTTACCGTTGGAACCCTACCAGCCGAAGTGTGCGGGGAGTGAATCAGGCCTAACTCCTCAAGATCTGACATAACATTACGAATTGTTGCAGAACTTAGTTTGATGCCAGAATTTTTTGATAAGGATCGTGAGCCGATAGGTTGACCTTCCTGAATATAACGTTCAACCAGGGTTTTTAATAAATGAAGCGATCTTTCATTTAGATCCAGCTTTTCTGTCACATGAGCCTCTCTCTGAAAAAAATAGCACTCTACAGTTTTGAGTGCTAAAAGAGAAGAATATCAGTTCGATGTTTTTTGTCAATCAGTAGGAGAAAATTTTGAAGGAAATGAATAACGCTAAAAATTAATTTTATATATTTGTTCATTTTATGTGTGGATATAGATCTCCTTTCTTTTTCTCTATATTTTTCATTTAAGTTGTCAGTTTTTACAATCGAAATGATTTAGTCATCCATAAAATTGCTACTTTACTTAGGCAGCGCGAGTTATATCAGAATATCCCAAATCATGTTGCCCCATTTTAATATAAAATTTTTCAACAAACCATGATGATCATCTGAAAGCCACCACGTCCCTGTGATTGACAAAAAATTATTCCTTTACGACTTTTATTCGCTTTCCGAATTAGCCTGGTTTTTTTTAGAGCGAGACATTATCACCATTCCTATTAAAACAAGAACAAGAATAGAGATTAATATTGTTACTATGCCTGGAGGACCACTGTCTTGAGATTCTAAACCAACACTGAAAGGCAAATGGGAATCTAGTTTCTCTCCATTGTAATCTATAGTTATATGCGCTAGATAATTTCCAGGTCCGTACTTACGAAAATCAACTTTAGCATTAACAGAACCTTTGCTTATTTTTTCAGGTGCCTGATAAAAAACTTGCGTTCCTTCAGGTTCTTTGGTGACTTCAAATTCAACGGTTGTTTTACGTAATTTTTGACCTTCATAATCAAAAACCAAATCTGTTAAGCTGACATTAGGAATTATCCTGCAAAGCCCTGTTCCACCAGTTTCAGGCGTATATGCTGTAAAATGAATGATTTCATCTCCAACGGGAATACGACAGGTATCTACTTGATTATAAGCGCCTCGATGGGCATTGACTGAAGATGGCAAAGCAATGCTTAAAAACAATACCGATAAAAGCACTTGAAACCATTGGCGATGGTAAAAAAGCTTTAATACATTTGTTGTTCCTTTCATATTACGACCTCTCTTGAATTACAGATATTAATGTTGAAATTAATAAGCATAAATATTTGAATTATTTTTTATTCGGCAACTGAGTATTTTTGTTAGCATCAATACCAGCAAATTTAGAGGATGTAGCCATTTTTTATGCTTATGCCTAATTGTTATATTTCAATAAATTGTACAAACCTTTTGATCTCGACTACAAAAACTATCAACGGATATAATTTATTTATTATTTGTCACTTCGATAGAATCCAATAAATCGTGCCATAAAAATCACTGCATTACCAGCTTTAACTGATGATCATTTATAAACATCTAGTGTTTAGGAATGATTTTAATTGACACCCCATTTTTCAATAAGCTTTTGTTTATTTATGTACAGCCATTGTAGAGCAATAATTGGGATGCCTGATTCAATTTTACCTAACTCAAGCATTTGAAATGCTTCGTCAAATTTAACAGCAGAAACTAGAATATCCTCGTGTTCATCATCCAGCCCATGAACACCTCCGACATTGCTGGCATCCACTTTCCCACAAAATAAACTGATTCGTTCTGAAGCGCCACCAGGGGTAGTATAAAACTCATTGATCAAGAATAATTCTTCAATCTCACAACCTGCTTCTTCAATTGACTCTCTGCAAGCGACCTCTTCTGCTGTTTCGCCTTCTTCTATAGCACCTGCCACAATTTCTATTAACCAAGCTTTATCTGGATTTAAAATGGCTCCAGCCCGAAATTGTTCAATTAGTACCACTTCATCTCGATTAGAATCATAGAGCAATACTGCGACACAATTACCTCGCATAAATAATTCACGGGTTATTTCTGCACTCCAGCCGCCTTTATATAAAGTATGTTGTAGTTGATATTTTTCTAATCTGAAAAAACCTTTATAGGCTATTTCTGTATGGTTGATTTTGAATTCTTTTTTCATCCTTCTTATTTCTTATATTCCACAC
Organism: uncultured Methylomarinum sp.; assembly: GCA_964399475.1. Lineage (GTDB taxonomy): Bacteria > Pseudomonadota > Gammaproteobacteria > Methylococcales > Methylomonadaceae > QPIN01. Next base: position 5,463 of record CAYNRB010000073.1, on the reverse strand, counting down.
GATAAATAACACCTAAAGTATCATCTGATATTAATAGGCTGCCATCTGGCATTTCTAGAATATCTGCGGGCCGACCTAAAACCTTATCATCTTTTGTTAGCCATCCACTTATGAAACTATGCTCAGAAACAGGCTTGCCTTGTTTGAATTTAACTAAGGCAATACGGTAACCATGGGGTTTGCTTCGGTTCCATGAACCATGCTGGACTACAAATAACTGGTTTCTAAATCGTTGGGGAAATTGTGACCCCGTATAAAAACGAATACCTAAGGGAGCTTTGTGCGCTTTAAACTTCCATTCCGGCGCAGTAAATTCCTGACATTTTCTGTCTCCAGCCAATTCTGGATCAGGAATACTACCTGCATGACAATAAGGATAACCAAAATGCTGGCCTTTTTTTGTCCAGCTATTCAATTCATCTGGGGGTAAATCATCCCCCATATAATCACGTCCATTATCTGTAAAAAAAAGTTTATTGGTTTCGGGTTGCCAATCAAATCCGACTGAATTACGAATCCCACGGGCTAAAATTTCAAAATCACTACCATCTGCATTTAATCTGACTAATGATGTATAAATTTCTTTTTCAGGATCACAGATATTGCAAGGTGCGCCTATTGCTGTATATAACTTATTGTCTTTACCAAAGCGCAAATACTTCCAACCGTGATGCTTATCCGAAGGTAGTTTGTCATAAATCACTTCTGGTTTCGGTGGGCTTGCCAAATTCTGGTCTATATCTTTAAAACGGATGATTCTATTAGTTTCTGCTACATATAATGAGCCATCTTTGTACGCAACTCCATTAGGCATATATAAATTAGTAGCGATGACATAGCGTTTATCTGCTACGCCATCACCATTAGTATCCTGAACGGCATAAACACTGCCTTTCTGGCGGGTGCCAATATAAACAACATTATTGTCACTTAATGTCATGGTTCGCGCATTCGGTACATTATCTGCAAAAATCGAAATTGAAAAACCGACCGGTTTTTGCAATTGCTTTAAAATATTTTCTGAGCTAGTTTGAACCGCAAAACTACTATTGACAGCAGTCAGAAAAACAATAAGTACTTTGATAAATTTCATTTTTTAAGCCTATTAATTATTCGTAAAAGCATATTAACAGTCTTAGGTAACTCGCAGTAAATAAATCACCCATATTAGGCAGGCTTTTTGTTTGTCTTTAGTTGTGTAGCAATAGGCGTATAGCCAGCTACGTAACTATTGCTACGCGACTAAAGACGGACAAAAAAAACCAGCAAAATTGGTAGTTTATATTCTGCGAGTTGACTTAGCTGTTGAATTTAAGTTAAAACTCCCCCATAGTTTAATTAATTCCACAATCTACCCCTAGGTATTTACTATGATGCGAATTTTACTTTTTCTAGCCACTAATGTTGCAATAATGATCGTTATTAGTATCGTTTTTAGCATATTTGGAATTGGCAGTACACTACAGGCAAATGGAGTTGATCTTAATCTCAATGCTCTATTGATTCTATCTGCTGTTATTGGTATGACCGGATCAGTTATTTCTCTGGCTATTTCCAAATGGTCAGCTAAGCGATCAATGGGCGTTCATGTAATTGATCAGCCACAAAACAAGACTGAAGAGTGGTTATTATCAATTGTCACTAAACAAGCTAAGGAAGCTGGTATTGGAATGCCTGAAGTGGGCATCTTTCAAACGCCACAACCTAATGCTTTTGCAACCGGAATGAACAAAAACAATGCATTAGTTGCAGTCAGTACTGGACTTTTAGAGAGTATGAATGCTGACGAAGTAGAAGCCGTAGTCGGACATGAGATCAGCCATGTTGCTAATGGAGATATGATTACCATGGCTTTGATGCAAGGTGTAGTGAATACTTTTGTTTTCTTTTTTGCCTCAATTATTGGTCATTTTGTAGATAGAGTTATTTTGAAAAATGAACAAGGCCATGGGATTGGTTATTTTGTAACTCAAATGATAGCCCAAGTTGCCTTATCATTCCTTGCTTCTATGTTGGTGATGTGGTTTTCACGTTATCGAGAATTTCATGCTGATTCAGGTGGTGCAAGCCTAGCAGGAAAAGAAAAAATGATCAGCGCTTTACGTGCTTTGCAACGTTCTTCTGAGCCAGAAGATCTTCCAGGTCAGCTTGCTGCATTTGGTATCAATGGTGGTGGTGTCAAAAAATTATTTATGAGCCATCCACCTCTTGAAGAACGCATTGCTGCTTTACAAAATCAACGCTAATCAAAAAAACCAGAGTCAATCTTTAGTGATTGGCTCTTGGTCTTGCAAAATAAAATCTAAATGAAACCGCATCAATACATTCGTTTTTCTTTGCAACTTTCTTATGATCAATATCTACAAGTTTATCAAGGCACGGCAAAAAACGTTTCTGTTATTGCCGATGATGGACGAAGAATAGCCTTTCCAGCCAGAAATATTCAATCTTTTCTGACTAAAGAGGGGATAAAAGGTCATTTTGAAATGGAATTAACAGCTGAAAATAAGTTTGTTTGCTTGAAAAAGTTTCGTTAGACTTCGGCAGTTCTACGTTTAAAACTAGTATTCCATCAACTTTGGTTTGATAAATATTGTAGAGCGAACTTTAGTCCGCTCACCATTAACTTCGACCCATCAAACCTAAATTGTCGTAGCACTAGATATAACGCATAAGAGAAGAGAAGACAAAGCATTCTGCAATGATTTTGTCACAGAAAATTAAATCCTGTTTAGAATAAAGTGAAGAAAGTAAAATAAAATACTGAAGGAATAATCCACCAATTGGAAACAGCTTTCCAAGCATCTGGCCAGATGTTTAAGATCAAACCTAGCAATCCAGCAATTGCACCCTATCAATATTATCCAGCAAGCCGTTGCCCCAATTGATAAAGCCCGTACGATACGAGATGGAGCAGGTTTTAAGTCAGGAACAGCTGCCGATGACCCATTGACAATAAACTCGGCAATTGACTGCCAGTATAGTTCTTTTATTGCAGCGTCATGGCTACCCGATATCCATTGATACTGATCTACTGGAAGGTGCGGTTTAAAGCCTTCTGAACCTGATTTTCCTAAATCTGATATACCTAATTGTTCATAAGCGCCAGGAAAAATCGCGACTACCCAATCACTAGTTGCTACAAAATTTCGGATCGCTTTAATCCTACCATTAGCCAGCATTTTATCCCATGGAAATGAGGTTGGTATTACACTGGCAGCGAAAACCACCCGTTCAAATCGGCAGGAAGGATAATTTTTAAGCGCGCTTGCCAGTAGATAAGTCCCATTGCTATGACCGACGAAAGATATTTTTGCGTTAGGATTTTTTGCTAGCGCCATTGTATATTGATCCATCAACCAATGTACGTTGGTTTGCCGTTTGAAATATGAGAACAAGAATGGCCACATGGGAAAATAGCCATAACTGGAAGTAATAGCAACATAATTTTGCTTCTGCTGTCTTGCAACTCGCTGAATTCTTCTGGCAATACGCTTTGTCCAGAAACCTTGATCCCGAATGCCATGAACAACAAAAACTACATTCTCAACCTGCTCATCCGCTTTATGTTCGGGGGGGATTTGTATTTCATTTAGACTGTTTTGTTTTTCTTCAGATGCAGTCAATGCTTCAAGAAAATTTTTCTTGCGCACCCCCCTGCATCACCAGTAAAATCTATAATATTCTTATGCCCCTACAGAGGAACTTCAAGATAAATAAAGTCTTTACAGGTTTGCAGATCAATATCATCATCTTGAGTGACCATGTCGTCAATAGTACCTAAAAGCTGAATTGTGAGCGGCATCTTGTCGTTATTACGTAACATGGATAACCATTGAATACGCAATTCGGTAATAAAGCTGGCACCACGACGACAGGAAAGCCATAACTTAGCTTTTCTAGATAGTCCTGCAAACGCTATGCAGATTCGATAAAATGTGGATTTAGAACGAAATAAGTTTTGCTCTATAGACCAGCCCCTATTTAAACTGGCTAATAGTATGATACGGCTAATTTTTTCAGACCAAGGTCTACGTTTAACCTGAATCTCAAAAAGCAAATCTTGGTTTTCGCCTTGCGAAAAAATGTAGGCTTTTCGAGCCAATAAAGCACCCACACAATGGCCGATAAAAATGATCTCGAGATAACCCTGACCCAATCTTTCAAGACGTTGTTCTTCTGCCTGGTCAATCATTTCCAAAATAGCCAGCGTGATCTCAATAGGATCAGCATTCGATGTAATATTTAAAGGTAAATTGGGAATTAGCAGATCTGCATCCAGCAGTTCTTCAGCTACTGCTTGTTTTACATGCATCATTTTTTCTGGACATGAAGTAGGTGCATGGAAAAAGACAACTAAGGATGATGATTTTCCACGGATTTGAGGTGTCGCTTCAATTAAGTGCATAATGATCAAGTAGAGTTTATTTTGAAGATATTTTATTGTACCGTTGTTGGTTGCAGTTTTCTCGTAAAATTATTCATTAGGAACACGAACTAAATGACTTTAACAATTGGCTTTTTTTGTACTAGTAACCCATCAATTTTGGTTTGATGAGTATATTAAGCTCCCACACTCTCTATGGGAACTATCATCCACTCAAATTTTAATTTGTTGCGGACTGAAGTCCGCTCTACATTAACTTTCGACCCATCAAACCTAAATTTTCGGAGCACTAGTTATTTAGTCTATGTTTCTGTTAAGTTTTACCTGCTAATTCAGGGTAAAACTCAGCTAACATACGATCACAATAATCCACCAAATTTTTCTTGCTCAATCCATAATCCTGAACAGGTGATTTAATAGGACTTCCCACGGTATTAATCAGAATACCAAAAGCACTGGTATCAAGTGTGGTTGGTTTGTCACCCATGAAATAGGCTTTATCACCCAGAAATGATGATAGTGCATCTAAATCAACTTTTCCCAAATGAAAAATCTCATCGCTATTATGTCGACCAGTTCCATGACCATAAATTTGTTTGCTGATTATTAAACGTCGATAAACCAGTGCTGCAATATCGCGAATAATTGGGGGCATTTTGCCAAAGGTTGCTTTTTTGGTAGTCTGCCAATTTTCTTCAGTGTATAGCCAGCGGGCATACATTCCAATCCAGTACAAATGCTCTTCAAGTAAACGTTGCATGGCGGTCATAATGGCTATTTGTTCAGCGTTTAAATCTTTATCGAGTGGGTCACCGTATTTCTGTTTCAAATGTTCGATTATAAAGCGAGAATCCGCAATAATTTGTCCATCATCATCAATATAAGGTAATTTTCCTTTAGGTCCTTTTAAAGGCAAGGTTTCGACTACTTCATAGGGCAAGTCGGTCATTCGAAGATAGGTTTCAACTTTTACATTGAATTGACCAAGGTTAGGGATGCCCCAGGTGGGAGAAAATTGGTATAGTGTTATCATTTTGGATCTCCTGGTTGTTATACTTTGCGAGTCTCGATTGTCA
>CAYNRB010000072.1:0-13794 GCA_964399475.1 uncultured Methylomarinum sp. | reverse complement strand
TTATTTGTTATTTGTTATTGAAAGACATAATTAATATAATCTAAATTATTGTATATTCTCTTAAATTTAATGTAAGCCATGGGACTAAAAATACTGTCTAGTATTCTGAGCAATGAAAATATCGAGTAACATTCGCAATTTATTTATATTTATCTCTGATTAAAACCGTAACAAAAAATCATTCTGTTTGTTATCAATTTTAATAATTAAATTCATGAGCTTTCATAAAAAAAAGCACAATGGATAACCCACTAAAAAGAAACTCAACTATTTGATAATTTTTGCTTCTCGCCAGCATTCCAGAAAAAAAGATTAAAGTATGAACCCTACTATTGAAATTTTAATTTTTCAAAAATAACACCAGAAATATACACATCTATTTTACGCAGTTTCAAACCATATGGCAATTTAGACCCTGCTTATTTGAACTTTTCAAGTTAAGTACATATTAAAATTTCTCAGGTTTTCCAAGTAAATCGTACATATTTTCCTAACAGTCAATTTAATCTTTAAACCCATGAAAAAAAACAGTTTAATTTATTTTTTAAAATCTTTTATTCGCCCACTCATACTACATTTCACAACAGATAACAGAAAAACTTGATACCAAACAAATACAGATTTACCTTGACTTTAGAATCCTCTAAAGTAACATATATCGTTCGGTTGCCAGTACACATGGCGCTCTTTTTTATTCACAACCAATTAAAGGCGGAACTCTCATGGGAGCGATTTTAGACTTCACAGAATTGTTAAAAGAACCTTCAGGCATAATCGGTGCATTAATTATTATTGTTGTAGCATACTTCTTCATGAAATGGGTTTTCGCAGAACCTGAAGACGAAGAATAAACTAAAACCAAAATTTTAGTTTACAAAAGCCGTATCAAGTTGCCCTTGATACGGCTTTTTTCGTTTATAGGCATTACAAACACCAATAATAACTAATTTCATTCAATTCTGATTAACATAGATAGCTAAACACCAGCAAAACTTATCACTTCCCTAGATGCCAACATATCGGATACCAAGCGATTAGAATGGGATCGAAAATTCTGGTATAAAAAATCAGAAAATCATCATTATTCAATGCTAGGCACCGCATTACTCGCCCCTTCCCCCAATCAACAAAGCACATGGAAGAACAGTTACATGACTCACTCCACAATTGATTATTGTTCCAGTTTACCCACCCACATGCATCCATATACTAAGAAAATAACTCTTCTCTAGCACGGCAAAGAGTACAAGCTGTTCCAAGTATTAATAATCCACCCAAGCAATATTAATGGAAGCTTAATTTAATTAAGCCCCATCAAAACTCCTTGAACTGAAGTTTCCCAATAATTATTTATGGTAAAATTGAAACCATACCTCAACCATATGAAAATAATAGTCTTTTCATTCTTTTCATATACTTTCGCCTAATAGGAATTAAATGGGGGTTTGCTATAAACATGGCAAACTCACCTAAAATAAACTTCTACATGCCAATATTGTGTGCTTTAGCTACTCAATAATTGGGGAACTTCAGCTCCTTGAAGATTAAATATTCCAGCGCTAAACAGCTCCAAGAACAGAATACTTTTAAATAATTACTCAATAGCAAAAAATGTATCAACTATTATACAAAAAAATATCGCAACTCTACTCCGTTAAAGTAACCGCTAGCGGAATTGGGATTTTTCGATTTTTATATGGCTTGGTAACACTACAGGAAATTTGCTTTCTTCTGTATTTCAATCATTTGATTTTTGACCCCATTCCCTACCTGGATGTCGAATTTCCAATGATTTATTTTTTTCTTTGCTTGTGGGCGATGATCGCTATCTGCTTAACTCTGGGTTATCGTAGCCAGCAATCAATCATTGCCAACTATGTATTCTGGATAGTCTTTGTCAATTTCACGCCCATGCAACGGGATTTTGACGGTGGCTTTGATTTATTCATGATTGGTACAAATTTTTTTATGATATTCATGCCCATAGAAAAATCGTTTGCCCTTGATCAATTAAGAAATAAATTACTCAACCCTTTCAAACACTATTCTCAATATGAGAAGTCGGAAGTGACCATACTCGCCTATACTATCCCAGTCACAATATGTTTAGGGTTTATGTATTTTGATTCAGTGATTCATAAAATGTTTGCTGAACACTGGCGAAATGGTCTGGGTGCATGGTTACCCTCAACCATGCCATATTATATTTCTTCTATAGACTTGTCCTGGTTTTTAAATCAGGAAATCATACAAAAAACAATAGGCTATATCATTATTGTTTTTCAATTCACCTTTCTATTTTTTCTTCACTTATCACCGTTAAGACCTCTGTTTTTTATTATTGGAATCAGCATACATCTTGGAATTACTGTCGCTTTAAATATTTATCCATTTGGCATCAGTATGTTAATTTTTTATTGCCTGATCATCCCATTATCCTGGTACAAAAAAATAGGCCGCTTGGTCACAGCAAAAACACCTTCATTGCTAGTTTTCTACGATGATCAATCGCATTTTTTTTGTAGAACAATTTTAACCATCAAACATTTTGATATTTTAAATTGCATTGAGTTTAAAAGCATACAATCAACAGCAAAAAATTATCCAGTTATTAGCAAGATAAAAGAGTCGGTTTTACTCACAGCCTTACATGCATTAGATAAAAACAATCAATTATTAACGGGAGCTGCTGTCTTCCCACACATCCTAGTCAAAATGCGTTACCTTGCTGTAGTGGGCTACTTTCTTAAATTACCTCTGATTTCATCACTACCTCGCTTAGCATGCAAAAAATTTATCCACAAATCTATAGCAAATTCATCGACTCAGGAACACATCGCTAAAACGGAGGATACCCAAAAATTATTTTCTTTATACGATAAGTTTTTTGAGCCTCAATCAGCTAAACTTTCAAAACTTTATAGGCAACGAATAAGTAAAATACTCTTTGTTCTTTTTCTATTCCAAATCAATAGCACCATTCACTATGGCTTGGTTTATCGACTAGAATTCAATAAAAAAGCCACATCACTCACTGCAACGCTTGCTGATATCAGTAATTCAGTCATACAGTTTTCTCATGCATTTTTTGGCATCACTCCTCACCCACTTTATCTTCACGACCACTTCGAAGGCTACAATCATCTCATCGCTATTACCTATACAGAAAACCAGGGAATTGAGAAATGGCTGCCTTTTGTAAAACCAGATGGTCGACTAGAAAGCCCAAATTGGGGGAGAGTTCACTCCATGTGGGCAAATATTGCTGTTACACCAAACATTGATAATCAACGCCTAACTAAATTCATTATGAAAACCACTGCATTCTGGGGCATTAAGTCAGGAATAGACCTGGAAAATTCAATTTTTCAAATTAAAATGAAAAGAATATCCTCCCCTACTTACTGGGTTCATGATTTACTGAAACAGAATTTATCAGGAAAATGGAAAAATATTGGCACAGCAACTTGGCAAGACAAATCAATAAAAATCAGCCTTCCAGACAATATCAACCGACTCTAAAATAATTTATTATTGCATCCACAGATCAACCATGATATAAATTACCCTGTGCTTATTTGAAGTACATAATATAACTATAAAAAACTTTTTGGAGGGTATAATGAAAAAAGTATTATCTTTATTAGCAATGGCTATGATGATTGTTGGTCTTACAGGTTGCATGGATCCACAAGACGGTACAAAACAAAAACTTACTAGCTCAACTTCTTCTATCCAGTTGTAAATTAAGTTTAAAGTTTAGGAAAGAGGCTCTGAAAAGAGCCTCTTTTTTGTTGAGTATTAAACATCATTCTTTAATCTTTAGCCTAATTTATAGTGCTCTGCAAACAGACTTTCTCCAAGTCTCTTCACCTGAAATAACCTTCTTCCCAGATAGTTACTTCCGTTTATTATCAGATATCAAATTCATACATTGTAATCTCTTAAAGTCTAGAAAAAAAATCTTTTCAAACAATAATGGGAATGAAAAAAATTGCTTTTTTTGGTTATAACGCCTTAACCTTCGAAACAATCTCTAGGCTAAATCAAAAACAGCATGACATACTGATTATTGAAGCCGATACAGCACTAGCAAACATAGCAAAAGAAAAAGGCTTTAAAACTTTTTCCATAGACTTTCGAAGTGATCAAGATCTAAAATCCATTGGAATTGGTGTCAACATAGATATTATCTTCTGCTTTCTTGCAGAAGATTCCAAAAATGTATTTTTAACCATTTCAGCTAGAGCAATAGATAAAAACCTAAAAATAATTGCTATTGTTGAAGACCCTCAATCAGCAGAAAAACTGATTGCAGCGGGTGCCAATAAAATAATTGATCCTTATCAAATTTGCGGACAAAAAATACATGATTTAATAAAAAAACCAGATATCAGCAATATAATTGAGCAAACTGTTTTTGGTCGTGATGACTTACATGTTGCTGAAATCACCATTCCTCAAGGAAGTTATTTGGAAAACACTTATACAAGTACACTCGCTCTCAATCAAAGATATAATTTAGTTTTGTTAGGTGTAATAGATAAAGAATTGGGAGAAGATCTATATTTCGCTATTGGGGAAATAGACCATAAACTTGATTCAGGCGATATATTGGTCGTCTTGGGTCCATCACGAGAAATCAAAGTTTTTAAAAAGGAAGTATCACATGTTTGAACTGATAAAATTCAACTCAAGAATCTGGTTTATAGTTGGCTTTATTAGTTGCTTCTTAATGTTAGTAACTGGAGCTTATTTTCAATATATTGAAGAATTAGAGCCCTGCCCGTTATGTATATCCCAACGCATTGCTATTCTTGCTACTGGGATTATTTTTTTAATTGCTGCCATTCATAACCCTAAAGATTTTGGATTAAAAATTTATTCCATTTTAGGGGTAATTACAGCACTTTGTGGCGCCGGCATATCTACACGCCATGTCTGGATTCAAAACCTACCTGCAGAAGAAGTTCCAGAATGCGGCCCAGGACTTGAATATATTTTTGAAAACTTTCCAATTGCAGAAACCATTAAATTAATGCTCAATGGCACTGGAGAATGCGCAGAGGTTTTATGGACGTTTTTAGGTATCAGCATACCTGGGTGGACATTAGTTGCTTTTCTATTTCTGGCTTTATTAAGCTTATTACAACCATGGAATACAAGTAAACAAAAAGCTGGAATTGAATAAAACCAATCCAGATAAGATTCTTTCAATTTTCGAGCAATATAATCATTAAAATTCATATTTAAAGTCACCACTACCGAATCAAGCTCCTATTTTGCTCACCGAAAAGCACCCTTAGGAATGGGCACAAAATAACTTGAGCAACTGGCGTAGGATTTTTGTTCGTCTTTAAGGCGCAGTTTAGGGCGCATAGCAAGCTATGTAACCGAAGCTGCAACGTAGATGACGGACAAAAAGACACGTCAAAATCCGGAACTTTTTAAATCCCCAATCCTCAGCTAAGTTTCTACCTTAATTGTAAAAACAACAAGCAAAATCATTTTTTCGAGTTAATATACTAAAATATCGGTAAGAATCGTAGCTTAAAAGATCACAACAATGAATCCACAAAGTATTTTATCGACCCAAACAACAAAACAGGCTTCCCCTATGTTTAGAACATTTTTAATTTGTCTACTTATATTTTCCAGCTCAATAGTTACCGCAACAGAAACTGATCTGTTACAACAAGCCATAAACGGAGACCACCGCTCTACCGAACATAAAAATCGAGACAAGTATAGAAACCCTTATAAAACCCTCCAGTTTTTTGCTATTGAACCTTCTATGACAGTTGTTGAAATATGGCCAGGAGGCAAAGGATGGTATACGGAAATTCTAGCTCCCCTACTCAAAGAAAACGGAAAATTGTATACAGCACATTTTTCCTCTAACTCAAACGTCGCCTATTTCACAAAAAGCTTAGAGAAATTTCAGGATAAAATTCGCTCTAAACCTGAAATATACAGCAACATTGAGCTAACTACCCTACAAGCCCCTCAGTTTTTAGATATTGCACCTAAAAACTCAGCCGACAGAGTACTGACTTTCCGGAATGTGCATAATTGGATGAAAAGTGATCAAGCAGAAACAGTTTTCAAAGCCATGTACCTTGCTTTAAAGACAGATGGAATACTTGGTGTAGTTGAGCACCGAGCCACAGTTAATTCTGAACAAGATCCAAAAGCACTATCGGGTTATGTTACACAAGCTTATATCATTTCTTTAGCCGAAAAAACTGGATTCAAGTTGTTAGAAAGCGCTGAAATAAATGCCAACCCTAAAGATACAACCCACCATCCCAAAGGCGTATGGACATTACCACCCTCTTTAAAATTAAAAGATCAAGATAGAGAAAAATACTTAGCTATCGGTGAAAGTGACCGCATGACACTTAAATTTATCAAACCTTAACCAATAATCAGTTGTGCGCAGAATCACCACGAATTAGGAATGAGTACAAAATAACTTGAACAAGTTTCTGATTGTACGCTGTAAGATGGGCACGAAAAAGACCTTTGCCCATCTTACAGCGGCTCATATTGTCCCCCGCACGATCCTTAACTAATAATTGTTAAAAATCATATTTGATGGCGAATTCCAATGAAAAAAAACCACTTATTTTTAAAGTAGCCATCTCTGTCCCAATCAATCGTTTATTTGATTATTTAGCACCAGAAAAAATTAATTTTAATGCCACTATTCTTCCAGGTACACGAGTTATTGTTCCATTTGGCAAACATCAAAAGGTTGGTTTTGTTATTAGTGTCTGCGAAACTAGTGAATTTAATTTTGATCGAATAAAACACATCACAGAGATTCTTGACGAAAACCCTCTTATCACTGACAAAGATATTCAATTACTGCAATGGGCTAGTAAATATTATCATTACCCTTTAGGTGAAATAATTAGCTTTGCCTTCCCTGCCACGCTTAGAAAAGGTCAAAAAGCCACATTAGCACAAGAAAAATATTACCAGCTTTCTGCCAAAGGTGAATTGATCAATCCTGAACAATTAAATCGCAGTCCAAAACAAAAAAGACTGTTTGAATTGATTCAATCTGAAAACAAGGCATTATCAGCTAGCACACTTAAACAGTGGGATAAAAACTGGCATTCAACAGCAAAATCACTACTAGAAAAAGACCTGTTAACCATTGAGTTACGCACTAAAACAGCTGACTTTAAACCTAGAACTATTGAACCCGCTTTAATCGCCAATCAACAACAACTTGAAGCTATAAATAAGCTAACATCCAATCTAAATCAGTTTTCAGTCACATTATTAGAAGGAATAACTGGAAGCGGAAAAACAGAAGTTTACATGCAAGTCATCCAGAAAGTACTTGATCAGGGACTACAGATTATTGTCTTACTTCCAGAAATAACCCTTACACCTCAATTAGAAGATCGCTTTAAACGACGTTTTTCAGTACTTATATCCCTCTCTCATTCTAAACTGAATAAATCACAAAGACATAATGCATGGCTCGAAATGCAACAAGGGCATAGCTCTATTCTCTTAGGTACTCGTTCTGCTTTATTCACCCCTTTTAATAGACCTGGATTAATTATCCTAGATGAAGAACATGATTCATCCTTTAAACAACAAGATGGTTTTCGTTTTTCTGCTCGTGATCTTGCCATTGTTCGTGCAAAATCACTCAACATCCCCATAATCTTAGGTACAGCAACACCCTCTTTAGAAACTCTGTTAAATGCTGAAAAAGGACGTTATCAACGACTCCAATTAACCAAACGAACCGGACAGGCAATTGAACCTAAATTCTGGTTACTTGATATTCGTAACAAAAAATTGCTAGACGGTCTTTCTGAACCTTTAATTGAAGAAATAAAAAAAACATTGCTCAAAAAAGAACAGGTCCTATTGTTCCTAAATCGTCGAGGTTTTGCACCTGTACAAATTTGCCATGCTTGTGCCTGGGTAGCAAGATGTCGTGATTGTGATACCAGTTTAGTTATACATTATCAGCAGTCACACTTACGCTGTCATCATTGTGGGTATCAGCAACCCTTGTTAAAACTCTGTCCTGATTGTATTACCGGGGAACTCAAACCTTTAGGCATAGGAACAGAACGCGTTGAAAGCCAGCTACATTCACTATTTCCAGAACAAAAGATAGTACGACTCGACCGAGACACTACCCAACGAAAAGGCTCGCTTGAACATCATCTCCTGCAAATCAATCAAGGAAAAACGGATATTATCCTGGGCACTCAAATGTTAGCTAAAGGTCACCATTTCCCTAATGTGACTTTAGTCGCAATTATTGACGTAGATAGCGGTTTATTCAGTATTGATTTTCATTCCACAGAAAAATTAGCCCAGTTAATTACCCAGGTTGCCGGACGGGCAGGTCGAGCAGAAAAGCCCGGCAAAGTACTATTACAAACACGACAACCCGATCATCCTTTGTTAAATATTTTATTAGAAAGGGGTTATAACCAATTTGCAAAAACAGCACTAGCGGAGCGACAACAAGCCTGCTTACCTCCTTTTAGCTTTCAGGCCTTATTCAGAGCTTACGCTAACGACCCAGAAAAACCCCAATTATTCCTAAAAACAATTTGCCAAATTATTCATTCGATTAATAGCCCAGAAACACTAGTACTAGGCCCTGTTTCAGCGCCTATGGCAAAAAGAGCGGGGAATTTTCATTTTCAACTGTTATTACAAAATTCACAACGAACGCAATTGCAATTACTACTAGACAAACTGACCCCACAGATCTATACAATCAAAGAAGCAAAAAGAGTACGTTGGTCTTTAGACATAGACCCTATTGATTTATATTGAACTCTGATAAGAAATGGCTAGGAAATAACTAGAGCAACGGGTGCAGTTTTTGTCACATTCCATTAACACATACAATGTTATAGAATAATGCTGACGTATTTCAACCTAGAATACGGATAAAAGATTAGAAACGTTTTAGCCATTCTTATACTTTAGTGCTAACGAATTACTCAAGTTATTTCTTGTACTTTACCAAGTATATTCTTTCTTATTGCCGCAGTTAGTGATAGCCATTTTATTATATGAATTAATTTAATGTTTTAAATCAAATGCTTGTGAAACCCTCACATAATACTAACTAATTTAATAGCCTATTTGATTATTCTATAACAACCTTTATGTTACCAATATGATATAGTAAGATCAGGTGAAACAGACTATGGTTGGTGCTATATATATAGATAATTTGTATTAAATAATACATCAATTACTACACAACTATCGCTTCCACTCAAGGTACAAACAAGCATTCTGTCAGAAATAGGCTTATGTTTTTCGAGTTAGACAACTGAGATAAAAACCTCAGAGATGTTTAAAAAGATTAGAAGAGCTTTAGCGACTCTTTTGCTTTAATGCAAATTAGTTGTCAAAGTTATTTCGCGCATATTCTCAAGTCATTTTTTACAAATAACATGTTGTATTCCTTACACGTTTTAATGAATAAAACTTTCTAAATCTAATTGTTTTTGCAAAAAATAACAGAAATTATAGTCAAAATTAAATTTCTGAGCCAGATCCTACAATCATGCGCTGATATCTTATAGGTAGAGTTTAAGAAGGCCAATTGTCAGTCAATAACTTTTGTAATCTATTTATGATAGGTAAGGTAAAATAAATACAGTGACATTACTTTCTTTTATAAATAAAATACTTTCTACTATTTTTACAAATACTAATTTTTATACCTGTAGACATGGCACCTGATTTTTCTCTGGTTATTCCCTCAACTGATACTGATCTAACTTCGACAGTTAATTCAGTCCTCAAATTTTCTGTAGAAGAACTATTCTGGACTTCAAAAGAATATTCCTATGAGCAAGCAAATCAGCAAATTCTTTATGCTATTTTAAGAAAACCTGAACAGTTAATTTTCCACATTCGAAGAATACACACTAGTTATAGAGCTGGGTTTTCAGAGCACCTATACGCAGCATTAATAGACTTACTTTTAATACTTGATGGTAAAGGCAAAGATTTGAGTGTTCGTATGGTTCTATCGACCCGATCTCTTTTAGAAAAGCAGCAATTGACACAACTGATCAATTATTTAAAACATCAAAATAGCGCCTTACCTACTCATGTATTCTCATTATTAAGCAAAGGACTTATTGGTACAAGTGCGCTACTCACAAAGAATACTGGAGTGGATAAAACGCATGATCCTTTGCAAATTGCACTTGACTATATTGAATACAGTGATCTTGATGCAGCAAAGGAAACACTTGAAAGCGCAGTACTTGAATTTCCAGAGAGGCAAGACATACAAATAGAACTTCTTGAACTGTATAAGGTCACAAAAAACATCCAGGCTTTTACTGAAATGCATAAGCAATTAATGGAAAAAGATTTTAATTTATCGCTAAAATGGCAAGAACTAGTGGATTATTTTGCTGAGCAACCTCATGAAGAGTAACAAAAAGCCATTTAAAGTCGCGCTTTATGGAATGGAAAAGCGTAGCTACACTATGATGACAATGTATCTTCAGGGGCCCTGTAGAGGAATTGCTGAAGTTGTTAGTATTCAAGATGCAGAAATAGATATTATAGATGCTGATTTCCCTACTGCAAAAGACTTACTTGATGCCAGAAACCTTAAGACACCTGATAGACCTCTCATACTCTTATCTTTAGAGGAAATAAATCTAGAACAGGCAATTTATGTAAAAAAACCTGTCCAAGCAAATCAACTCATCAATGCAATAGAAGAAGCAATAGCAAGACTTCAGGACTCTGGACTTAATTCAACAGATAAAGCAATAAAACAGCAGTTAGCTTCAGAGGAAAACAGCTCAGACAACAAACAAGAAAACTCTAAACCAGTCCTCATTGATAGGAAACAAGCCGGTAAAAAACATATTAATAAGGAAGAACTGAAAAAAACCTCAAAGCACCGTTCCGCTATGAATTTAACTGAAGAAGGATTTAATTCTTATTTGGGACATGTTGAAGGCATTAATTTTGCTGTTCGAAATCAAGTGCTAAATGCCAGCTATGACCCAAAGCAGTTTTTCCTAGGTTATGTACTATCTGCCTTAAAGATGGCCAGAGAAAAGGAACTAATATTGCAACTAAACTCCAGCTGGAAACCGCTGATAATATTTCCACATAGCCATGAAATTTGGCTGGATGCGAGCGATCAACAATTAAGAGCTTTTTCAGGCATGATCATCCAGCAAAAATCAGGGCAAACCATGTCACTCAGCCCAATTAACCCCAAAGCATCTAAATTTAATCAAAAAATGGAAAAATTTTATGACATAGATGCGTTTATTTGGAAACTAACTCTATGGACTTCAAAAGGTAGATACCCAGTAGCAATTGATATAAATAAACCTGTTTATTTAAAACATTGGCCTAACTTTACCCGTCTGATAATTACCCCTCACGCATTACAAATCGCTGCTATATTGATGATGTGTCCGAAAACTTTAATGGAAATAATAGATTCTCTAAAAATAAACCCTCAATATGTATTTGTATTTATTAGTGCGGCTCATGCTTTGAACCTTGTAGGACAGGCAGAACGTCTTGTCGATGAAAAAACAACAGAATCAGCAACTAAAAAATCCAAATCCAAAGGTATTTTAAGTCGAATCCTTAGCCGCTTACGTCGGCCAGAGAAAAAAAACAATAATGACTCAGTATAAAATAATTTTTACAGGCCCTGTGGGTGCTGGTAAAACCACTGCTATAAAATCCATCAGCGACATTCCTCCCATTAAAACTGATGCTACAGCTAGTGATATGACCAAAAATCGAAAACCTTCAACCACTGTTGCCATGGATTATGGAGTCATGAATCTGGATGATGGAGAAAAAATACATTTATACGGCACTCCGGGGCAGGAACGCTTTGATTTTATGTGGGACATTCTAACACTGGGCGGAATAGGTCTCATATTATTACTGGATAACACACGGGCAGACCCCTTTCAAGACATGAAGTTTTTTCTCGACGCGTTTGATGAGTTTATTGTAAAGACTAGCGTTTCCATTGGTGTTACTCAGATGGATTTAAATTCTAAGCCTACAATAGATGATTATCGAAAACAGTTAAAAGAATTAGGACTTAACCCCGCTATTTTTGAAATTGATGCAAGAGTCAAGAACGATGTTTCGATACTTGTTCAATCCTTATTGTTTTCACTAGACCCCGGATTAAAGGCCGAGTAAGCCATGAGTAAATACACCTTAATTGATGGATTATACCTTTACCCAACCCCTATCGGTTCATACTATGCTGTATCTACTACCGAAGAAGGTAAATCCAGAAAATTTCTAAAGGCATTATTACAACAACCTGACACCCCTGCACTCACACTTGAAACTTTAATGACTTTAATGAATGAAACAAGTGAAGAAAAAGCATTGGAACTATTATTCCATTGTCAAAAATTAGGTTGGGTACAAGGCATAAAAGAAATCATTAATTCACCTGTCGGTGCTCTGGAAGATATATTACCTCCTTTAATGTCCAATTTATCTGGATTAGGAAAAGCCTTACTTTCAGATAATCAAGGGTTTTATTTAGCTTGCCACGGATATCCACATGAAGTTGCAGAAGAACTCTCAGCGTTAAGTGCTGAACTTGCCATCGTCCATCAAAAACGCTCAGGCTTGCTAATGAATAATTTAGGCCTGGGTAGCCATGCTTGGTCAATCGTAGATGCATTTGGTAACAGTCAGACTGGATTTTGGCCAGTTTATATTGGGAAAAATCGATTTGTTATTACTATTTCGGGTATTCCCCATTTTAATCAACCTGATTTCGTATCACTAATCTGGACATTAAATATCCGCTATGGAGGATAAAATATATATGAGCACCCAAGCAAAATTACTTTAACAATTTACTTGTCTTTTTTTCCATCTTCTCGGCAATTGCTCCTGCATTGACCTACTAGAGAGTATAGCCACATTGCGATGTAAATAATTCTTTAACTAAACCAATAAGTTTGCTATTATTGCTCGAAATTAGATGAGTAAGGTAAACGAATATGTCTGTCAGCCTATTATCCCGAAATGATACTAACATAGTACTAGAGATAACCATTCCATTAGAAACGGTAATGTTAGATGGAGAACAGCAAATTGAGCAAGCGCTAAATGAAGCGGGGGCAATAGCGAGTGGTGAGCTTCTGAAAAGCTTTGATACGGACGGTAGTGCAATACAGCTAGGCGAGACCAAATTAACCAGTAAAGGTCAAGCCGAAAAAACTTACCAGACACCGTATGGAGAAATACGGGTTAATCGGCACCTCTATCAAACCGCCCAGGGTGGATTAACGTACTGCCCATTGGAAATCAAAGCCAGAATCATACAAAATGCCACACCCAAACTAGCAAAGATGTTATCCCATAAGTATTCCAGACTGAGCGTTGATGAGGTGAAATCAGACCTATCGAGCAACCATGGTCGAGATTTGTCTCGCGGTTACATTCAATTGGTATCAGAAATAGTCGGAACGCTAGCACAAGCCAAAGACGAGCTCTGGCATTACACGACACCTCTGTTAGAAACGCCTGTGGCGACGGTTAGCCTTGGTTTAGACGGAACAACAATCTATCTGCGCGAAGAAGGCTATCGTGAAACCATGGTGGGCACCTTGGCACTCTATGATGCTGAGGGCACTCGATTACATACAACGTATATTGGAGCGCCACCCGAATATGGAAAGGACACTTTCAAGACACGGATGACAAGAGAGATTGAACATATTAAGCAGATTTATCCCGATGCTTTGTATA
>CAYNRB010000071.1:0-13822 GCA_964399475.1 uncultured Methylomarinum sp. | reverse complement strand
TTCTCGGGACTCGGACGTTTAAATGGCATTCATATTCAAAGAAATTTAAATGCTGTCAGGTTTTTTTAACGGTAAGTACTCAAGTATAATTAATTTAACTAAATTTTACGCAGGATTTTTTTTCATATTCAGTGTTGTATAAATAGGCGCATAGCGAGCTACGCAACTATTTATGCAACACTGAAGATGGAAAAAAAGACAAGTAAAATGTTAAATTAATTATGCTTGGGTACTTATCATACGCCTTATACATTTTTACCTCGCCATCATCCACATCAGGATCGGCAAAAGTACTTCCCAGGTTAAAGTCTATATGGAGATCAAGCCGCTTTTTTCTGCATTAAAATCGATTGATTTAATGAACCAAGGGGAATTAATAGGGAGGGCTTGTTGAAATAATTCTGACTGCATAATATATGATTTTAATAGTTAATAGACTCAGTATATTATAATTTACCCACTCGTTTTTCAAAAGAGCTAGAAATTATACAACAGTCTGATCTTACAAACATTGAGCTTGTAGAGCGCTTTGAAATTAATGAAAAGACCGTTTTCAAATGAAAAAACAGAGATCATTTAATAGATAAAAGCTCGCGCCCACCCACAGACTATTAAACGCTCTTTAACCGACTTGGAAAGAGAGGTTATTAGGGTCGTTGGAGCATTAACATGGCTAGAGCTTGACGATTTGTTGGACAGTGTTTTGCCATCTATACCTAAGGCGAACAGGAGTAACGTCTACCGAACTCTGAGGGATTTTGGTGTTAATAGAGTTCCAGAAGAGCAAAAGGAGCAGGCGAAGAAATCCAAAGAATATGAGCCAAGGTATTTGCATGTGGGTGTGACGTATTTACCTAAGCTGGAAGGTATCAAATACTACCTTTACGTTGCGATTGATAGAGAGACACGACTGATGTACTTTAAGGTTTACACCAATAAAACAGCGTGCAATGCGGTTGATTTTCTTGACCAGTATCAATTATATTTTCTTTTTTATATCAGTCATATATTAACAGATAATGGAGCTGAATTTACAGATAAGTTCACCAATAGAAAAAACAAAGCCAATGGGAATCATGAGTTTGATTTGGATTGGATTGTATTGTATTGAGGCTCACATTGATCACAGGTTAACAGATGTGACTGAAAATGACGAAAATTTGAGCCATATTGAGAATTTAAAGGTGGAAAACTGGCTTATTGATTAAGATGTACTTGACATATATTAGGACAAAAACAGTCAACTTTGATTAATTAGGGCTATAATAACCCCATCTAATATTCCTATGAGTTATTCCCATGAAAACTGTTAATGTCAGTGGTTTAAAAAACAACCCTAGTGAAGCACTACGCTATTCTCATGACGATTTGGTTTTAGTCATGAACAGAAATGAGCCCGATGCATTAATAGTAGGGGTTAATACAGGTAATATTATAGACATGCCTGGTGTGCGTAAAGCGATGGCAACGGCTTTGTTTAAAGATGGAGAGTTATCGATTGCTCGCTCAGCTAAGTTGGCTAAAATGGCTTTAGCCGATTTTATTGAACATATTTCTCGGTTAGGTATTCCCATTATTAATCAAACAGCTGAAGAAGTAGACCAGGATATGGATACTTTGGAGCAATGGTTACAGCAATAGTAGGAATAAGGTAAAGTGAAGAGCTTTGTTGTGATTGATGCCAGTCCGTTGATAGGTTTAGCTATTGTGGATAGTTTGAGCTGGTTACCCAAGCTATTTGATACTGTATATGTTTCTACAATAGTTAAAAATGAAGTGTTACCAGGAACAGGAGCACAAGGTGAAGATGAAATTACCCATGCCTTTGAATCCGGTTGGCTAAAAATTTGGCAGGAACCCATTATTCCATTGTTGGATATCGATCTGGATGCAGGTAAAACAGACTGTATTAATATTGCCATGCAATATGCAGATCAAGTTTTATTAGTCATGGATGAGCGAGCGGGACGAAGTGTTGCCAAGGAAAAAGGATTAAAAGTCATTGGCACAGCTGCAATTATTGGTATTGCAAAACAGCAGGGATTAATTACTTCTGCAAAAGAGGTATTTGAATGTTTGCACCAGTCAAGTTTTAGGATAGCACCTGCGGTAATTAAGCTAATTTTGAATAGAGTAGGCGAATAAATGAGAGCTAATATTTATGTATCGGAAAAACAAAGTTTTCATAAATATTTTTTGACATTTTGTAGTATTCAATAGCTATGTCCTTTGGGCATGGATATTGAATCTTTTTTAAGATCATCAAAAAACGTGTTTGCAATGGTCGGATCAGAAAAAATCGACAATGCCTGATCTGGCTTTTTAGAGTTAATGTTTTTATTAATCTGCTCTTTTAGATGCTTGATGAGAAGCGCTTGGTAACGCTTTTGTAGCATTTTGTAGGGGAACTTAGTCCAGGGTATCCATTCAGGATTATTAGTTAATACCGAGACGTTCTTTGTTTTGGCTTTAGGGTTTCGCTGTTTCCTTTGCTCGAACCGAGTGTAACGCTCAGCCTTGCCAGATAATTTCAAGCCACCTGCACATGTCGCTTCAGATCACTGCCAAAGGTATGAAGAATCGCTGTCACAGCAGGAAGAAAACCCTGTTCTTTGCAAAAGGAGATCAGTGTTTCAGTGCTGGCGAAAAACACGGTATTAAGCAGCTCTCTTTTCTCAAAAAGTAGTATTCGGAATTGAGAAGGGACGGTGAATGTAACATGGAAATAAGAACAGTTTGGGAAAAGCCGATTCATGTCCGCTACCCACTTATCAATTTGAACTTTGGCACAGACGGAACAAAAGCGGCATTTTGCAGGAATGAGGGACATGACGTATTTCACTCGGATGAACAGGGCAGGCAAATGTGGAAAAACCGAGACCCTCAGGTTCTCGGCATTTCATGATTTTCCAAACATTGTAAGCCATAGTCCAGGTAACCAGTGTCGGATAGGCGACAAGGAAAGAATCCCAGTTGAAAGATAAGCTTTAGAGTGATTGGGCTTTGTTGAACTGTTTCCATAGAACTGGATTATAATCAGCTTTGCAAGAAAATAGGTGGTTTAATTTTTTAGGATAGAATACTTGGAGCTCTTGATCTTTTGCCCGATAGGGCATCATGTTCTGGAAGTTTGGCGCAGAATTTTGATTTCACAGGCGTGCTAATAAAATGGGCGCACAGGCACACAATAACTTTATTAGTGCTTCTGTGGAGTCAAAAGGCAAGTTAAAATCCGGAAGTTATTAAATCTTCACTCCTAAGTACAAATTAATTTTCTATGCCTTTGGTTATCAGTTGGTTTTCCATCGAATGCTTCCTATGAAACCATCTGTTTTTCATTATTAACAATAAAATCTGCATAAAGTCTAGATACAAGGTTTTTAAACCATATTGGCCGTCTTCGCGTAACATATAAACTCACTAAAATTGTAAATGGAATAAGAAAGTCCAAAAGAATCATAAAAGATAGACTAATAGTGCATCGCCTGCGAGTTACCATTGATTTTTTCTCATCGTAGGCAAATGATGTTGTATCAAGTTTTATATCTTTTTCTGCATAAAGCCGATCAATGACACCCAGTAACCATTTAGGTCTTTTACGAATCACATATAGGCATATAAGTGAAGTTAATGGGATTGGAAGGATTTCTATTATTAGGAAACCTGAGAGAGTTAATGTACATTTTGTTTGCGTTTTCAATTTTTCCCTATTTCTACCATAAAATTTATATTCCCTGTATCAAAATAAATATGTGTAACAGTTCACCTGTCAATGGCAAACCAACATCCATATTCAAACTGCCTGGTTTAAAAACTAAGCAGTTAAAGAATACTTGTAACAGCAATTATAGCTTGCTCTTCCTTCCTCGTTATAAATTAATTATCCGCAAGCTGACAAGCGTTCATCTGTTTAAACAATATTAGATAAATAATAAAATGAGTTTGCATCGGCCACTTAGCCGACTCTATATGGACGGTCGTATTTTTGTTGACAAAGAGTGATACCGTGAGCAACTTTTATGATGATTTTGTCCTTTTTCTCATTGTTTACTTTTTATCCGTCTTTCATCATACCCAGGACAAAAATATTTATTAAATTATTTATTAGTATTCAATGTGAGAGGAATCTAATATCTAAAAAATCTTCATTTTCATAGCGCTTTAAAACGTCTGTGTCCTCTATACAGTAAGGGATAAATACAGGCACTATTACCGAAAAGAAATCCTATTGGCTAGGAGGCTGTCCGAGAACTAACATCTTACTGAGTTGACACACAGCATATAGTGTTTTAATTAAATTTTAACACTATATGTTGTGCTGGTTTTTTAAAGATTGCTGTTCTCGGACAGGCTCCTAGGCATTTAGTTGCGACAATATTCAGTTATTATTTGAGTTATTGCAACTAATCTGCACCTTCTGGAATGATAAAACATGTTTTATCATTCCAGAAGGGACTTTTTCATTTTAGATTTGCATTTGTAATTATAAATGACAGTTTCAAAAAAGTTGAGCATGTATTTTAAAATGGATTCCCGAATCCTGAATATCATGTTCTGCATCTTGTTTGATTTTTTTGAAAAGAATGCCCCAGTAGAATTCAGTATGTAGTTGCTGAGAAGCTGTCCAGCGCAATCCTACGCCCCAGCTTCCTATGGTGTGTGGGCCTGAAGTAGGTGCTTTATTATTCTCGCTCCAGCCAAAATCAGTAAACGTGGCAAGCTGAACCATTCCATCATTAATTGATTTGCTTAATCCAGGGATGGGAAGATTAAATACGGGAACCCGTCATTCCAGAGAAACAGCGGCACCATTATCTCGAACAAATTGATTTTCACGATAGCCGCGTATGCTACGTAGGCCTCCCACTGAGAATTTTTCTAATGGAAGTAGTGCGTCTTTACTTAGTTGTAGATCACTACGAAAGATGACTTGACTGTCCAGAAAAGCAAAACGATTAATCCATTGAAACTGGCCTAACCAGGAGAAGAACTCAGCATCTGTTCCTGATGAATTGATGGTTGCATCTAACAGATCAATACCTATGTTAAATGTAGAACGAAAAGCAATGACTTGAGTTTGGCTACGACTTAGCCAGTCTTGTGAGAAACGTAATACTGAAATTTTGCTCTCACCAGTGTCATTACCTTGGTCTGGAACACCAGGGGAAAATTTAAAGCCTTGATCCAACAGAAAAGTTTTGCTGCGTCTATGTTCAAAGCTAATTTGCATTGAAAAAGTTTGTTGTGTGGTTTGGTAAAAAACATTCTTGAGCAGTAGGCCATAGGTTTGAGAACGACTACGAATATCAAGTTGATCAAAAGGATTTTCCACCACATTGGAATGACTGTTTTGGTAAAAAACACCGAATTGCATATTATAAAAAATTAAAGGTAGCGTATAAGAAGCACTGTAATTACCCAGACCTTTAGTTCGTCCATAAGCAAAATTAATTGAATCGCCAAAACCAGTTAAGTTGTTATGACTCAGCCTGACTTTTCCGCTGAAACCACCGATGCTGGGAGAGCGATCATTACCTGATTCTAAGGATATTTGATAGGGTCGCTGTTCTTGGATCTTGATGTTTAACTGGCTTTCTCCGAGTTTTAAGCCAGGACGTAACTCCGCGCTGATTTCTTAAATTAATGGATTTTGTTGTAGCAGTAATAATTGTTCCTGAAGCTTATTTATGTTTAAAGGTGAAGTTTTACTAATCGCTATTCTTTTATCAATATAGCTGGAGTTTAGCCTGTGATTTCCAGTGATATTGATTTTAGTAAGTTTGCCTTCAACAATCTGAATGGTTAATATTCCATGGCTAATTTTTTGATCAGGAATGACTGCGCCAGAATTTCTATAACCCCGACTAATATAATAGAGGGTCAGCGCTTGTCTCAGTTTTTGTAATTCATCTAAATCAATCGACCAATTTTCATAGGGCTGAGTGAGTAGGGATAATTCTTCTTTTGAAAAAACCGTATTACCTATCAACTCTATTTTATGAACTAAAATACGCAGAGAATTAGAGAGTTTTTGATTCTCTCCAGAAAATTGATTAAGTGGCGGTAAGACAAATTTTGGTTTTATTGGGGATGGTTTTATTTTTTCATCCAGCGGCCTGAATTTATCCTGACCTAAAACTTCTGGGGAAACAGAAAATAATTTTGAATGGGGGACAGTTGTAGGATTAGGTTGTGCAAAAATCTGATAGGGCCACAAGAGCAACTGTAAAAAAGTAAAGCAGAGTGTTGTGAAAAGTAGATGTTTCTGTGAATTAAACATTTTTTCACGGTTTTGTTGAAATAGAATTAAGATCCAAACTATAACATATTTTTTTATCTACTAATGTTTCCTTGGCTACCTTGGGTTGAGAAATTTGGCCCAGTTGATTTTATTAATCTGTTACTTTAAGGAATAATGATTTAATTAACAAAGTAATGATTAATGAGGAGATGTTGGGTTACGTTATCGCGCTTCGCTCAATAACGTAACCCAACCTACGGCTTAGTTATTGTTTGTTAATTTTTAAATAAGGAACGAGGATTTAATAATATGCGAAAGTTTGACGCAGGATTTTTGTTCGTCTTCAAGGCGTAGCAACAGGCGCATAGCAAGCTACGCAACTGTTGCTACAACGCAGAAGACGGACAAAAAGACAAGTCAAAATTCGTATATTATTGAATCCTCGTTCCTAAGCAGCATTAGACTATATTCCATTGAACAATAAACGTAGAAACATGGCAACATACTTAGTCTCGTTTGGTGAGTTAATACTCACGCCTGCATCACTTTTTTTTAGCCAGCCTAAGCGTAGTTAATTCAATCTGTCGGTTATTTTTACCCGCATTCCACTCCACAGTCACATTGACCTGATAAGGGGACACGGTTATTTTATCAGCAGTTAATTCCTGTTCTTCAAGATCAAATGGAACTATTTTTACTCTCCAAAAATATTTTTCTTGGACAGTTCCTTGATCTTCACCTTCTTGCAGTTCTTCTTCTATGCCTACTGATGCAAGTTTTGATTCGGCAATAATGAGTGCTTGTTGATATTCTTCTGAAACTATTGAGTGTCTTAGACCACTGGAAAAAATATTCAGTAAAATACCTAGAGACAACGCTAAAATTGAAAAAGCAATCAATATTTCCAGTAAGGAAAATCCTTGCTGTGATTGGGGTTTAGAATTCATTTAACTCTACTTGCCCAGTCAACCAATTGACATCTAGCTGTCTTTTATTTTCTTCTATCTCTAAGGTGATGCGTCCCCCAGTGGAAGAGCCATCAGGGAAAAAGCGTATACCACCTTGATTCTCATCAGTAATTTGCGACTGTGCTATCTCTAATGTTATTTCAATATCCTTGGAAAGTTTATATTTTTTGCTTCTGTCTGTGACTTGATAAGAATTATCCTCTAAATTAATTCGTAAACTAGTTTCTTTACTGTGGGTCAGTGCATGTCCACGGGCAAATCTCAAACCTGAGGCGATTTCTCGCACGGCACCATTTAATAGTGCCGTCTGATTACCAGAACCTATATTGGATACAACCACAGAAACCGATAGAATAATAATAACAATTACTAACAGTAATTCAATTAATGTAAATCCTTTGGTTTTCATGTTGAGATTACGAATGATCTATTCCCAGCTATTAATATCCTGATCTTCACCTTCACCATTGGGTGAATTATCAGCACCTAGTGAAAACAAATCAAAACGACCATGTTCACCCGGTGAAACGTAATGATAATTATAAACCCAAGGGTCTTGTGGTATTTTATTTTTACGTAAATAAGGGCCATTCCAAGAACGTGCACTGGAAGGCTTTTCTACCAAAGCTTGTAAACCTTCACCTGTATTTGGATAACGACCAACATCCATACGGTACATATCCAAGGCACCTGCTAAATCTTCAATTTGTATTCTGGCCGCTTTGGTTTTTGCACCGCCTAAATGTTTCATGACTTGTGGGCCTACCAAACCGGCTAATAGACCTATAATTGCTAAAACTACCAACAATTCAATTAATGTAAAACCTTGTGGTTTTATGTTTTTATTCATTTTCTTTCTCATTTATTTTAAAAGCATATTACTATCTAGCGGACTGAAGTTCGCTCTACAAATTTCTACTGTTCCTAAAAAGCTAGATCATTAACGCTTAAAATAGCGGACAAAATTGAAATAATAATCCCAGCAATCAATAATCCCAAAGTTACTATTAAGATAGGTTCCATCATCGCCAGCATGCGTTCAATGGTTATTTTAAGCTGCTTATCATAGGTGTTTGCCGTTCTTTCTAGCATTTCTTCCATTTTACCGGTTTCCTCCCCCATTTTTATCATTTGGGTCGCCATCTTGGGGAACTGACCCGATTCGATGAGGGCACTGGACATGTCTTTGCCTTGTTTCAGGTTTTCTTCAGCAGAAGATACAGCTTCTACTAAAACCAGATTACTTAACGTCCCTTTAACAATTCCTAGTGCTGTTAATATGGGCACACCATTTGATAATAAAGTTCCTAAGGTGCGCGTAAAGTTGGTTGTGTTCATATTTCGGATGATTTCTCCGAACATTGGGATGTTTAAGACAAGCTGATCCCAACGTGCTTTTCTGGGGCCATCAGTCATTTCATATCGCAAAGTAAAATAGCCAATAAAACCGATTATTAACAGAAACCACCAGTAACTTTGTAACCACTCTGCTGTACCCACTACAATTTGAGTAGATATCGGTAGTTCCTTACCTGCACTTTCAAACATTTCTGTAAACTGTGGAACTACAAAAGTCAGTAATAAAAAAACCGAACCTAAAGCCATAATTACCAATATGGCTGGATAGATTAAGGCGGTACTGACGGTATCTTTTAATTCTTTCGACTTTTCTAAATATTCTGATAATTGACCTAGTACAATATCAACACTGCCGCCTGCTTCCCCTGCTCGCAACATATTGATATAAAACTTGGAAAAAGCACTAGACTCAGCCTGCAACGCATCGGCTAAGTTTTCTCCACCTTTGAGTCGTTCCAATACATTTTTTATCAAATCATAGATATTGGAGTCATCATCTATTAATCCCATCAACACTTCTAAAGATCTGTCGATTGGTAAGCCTGCCTGTAACAGGGTTGCCAATTCTTTAGTGAATAGGGAAATTTCTTTTTGGGTTAATCCCACTTCCGCTTTCTTGAATGAAAAAAGATAAGAGGATTTCAAGCCGACCTGAGAAATCTTTAGCGGAATTAAACCTTCTGCCTGCAATTTCTCAACTAAAATCGCTTCAGAATTAGCTTCTTTTCTGCCTTCTTGAACGCTACCTTCTGCATTGACAGCTTTGTAATCAAATAAAGTCATTAAGCTTCCGTTGTTATTCGCAATACTTCATCTAAAGTTGTTAAGCCTTTCGCCGCTTTTGTCAAACCATCTTGATAAAGGGTTAACATGCCCGATTTTACGGCTTCTTCTTGTATCAACCCTGACTCTTTGTGTTCCATCACCATTTTTCTTATGGCATCATTCATAATTAAAAATTCTATAATGGCTAAGCGACCACTATAACCAATTCCTCCACATTCATCACAGCCTTTAGCTTGATATAAATTCAGTTCTCCTTTTTCCTGAAATCGGCTCAAACCTTTTTCTGCAATGACCTCAGGTAAGGCTTGATAGGGTTCGCGGCAATGCATGCATAATTTTCTAACTAACCTTTGAGCTAAAATACCATTGACTGTGGAGGTTAATAGATAATCATCCAGACCCATATCTAATAAACGAGCAAGGCCACCTGCTGCGTCATTGGTGTGTAAAGTAGATAAAACCAAATGTCCCGTTAATGCGGATTGAACGGCGATTTTTGCGGTTTCCAGATCTCGCATTTCTCCAATCATGATCACATCAGGATCTTGCCTGACTATGGAACGCAAAGCACTGCTAAAGGTTAAGCCAATTTTAGGTTTAGCCTGAATTTGATTGACGCCATTTATTTGATATTCGACAGGGTCTTCTATAGTAATTATCTTTTTTCCAGGGGTATTTAAATGACTCAATGCCGTATATAAAGTCGTTGATTTACCACTACCTGTCGGGCCCGTTATTAAGATAATCCCATGAGGTTTAGATAATACATCTACAAATTGTTTTTGGTTAGATTCTTCAAAACCCAAGGCTGCAAAATCAAATACTACACTTTCTTTATCCAATAGACGTATAACCACACTTTCACCATACATAGTGGGTGTAGTGGAGACACGCAGATCAATTTCCTTGCCTTGCATCTGTATTTTAATACGCCCGTCTTGTGGTAAACGTCGCTCG
Source organism: uncultured Methylomarinum sp. (assembly GCA_964399475.1). Lineage (GTDB taxonomy): Bacteria > Pseudomonadota > Gammaproteobacteria > Methylococcales > Methylomonadaceae > QPIN01. The sequence goes on along the minus strand of CAYNRB010000071.1, from coordinate 3,511 downwards.
GCAATATTCAATTTAGCCATTAACTTTATGCGAGAAATAATTGCCGCTGTTGCACTGGCTGAAGGACCCTCTATTTGTTGTAAAACACCATCAATTCGCAAACGTACGATTAAAACGTCCTCAAAGGGTTCAAAATGAATATCAGAAGCTTTACTATCCAAAGCACGTTGAAAAATAAGATTTACCATACGAATAACCGGTGCTTCACTGGCTAAATCCTTTAAATGTTCAATATCATCTAGAGATTCATTAGCATCTAGGTTATCTGTAATTTGTCCCATCTGGGATTTGCCATCACCGTATTGTTTTTCTAAGGCTTTATCAATTTCCGAAAGCACGCCAATTTTAATCTCTACTTCCATCTCACAAATCAAACGTAATGATTGTTCAATAAAATGATTTTCGGGATCCATCACCACAACCACTATTTTTTTCTGCTGGTTATGTTCTTGCAGGGCAATACCCACCACATGAAATTCTTTTAAAAAGCGGATAGAAACGGCTTCTGGCAAAATCATGTCGTCTGGATAATCATCCACAGAAACAACACTTATCCCCGTTGTAGTTGATAATGCCTTAGCAACATCTTTTTCAGAACATAAACCCAATCTGACCAGTAATAAAGGTAATCCTGTTTCTTGCATCTGTTCTTGTATTTTATTGACTTTATTGATGTCACTTTCACGCAATGATTGCTGATCAATCAGGGTTTCAATAAATTTCTGATAACTCATATATTTTGTACAAATGGGGGGGGTAAAAAAATTTTCATTTTAGGCAGGTTTCCTGGTTACTAAAACCATTGCCAGCCATGTTTATTAAAAAACAGGCGCATAGAGCGTACAAACAAAAAGATATGTCTCATTCCTTTTTTTGCAGCCTGTCCTCCATAATGGATGATTTTTACCTCAGGAAGATAAACCAAATCTCCCCTTTGGCTTAATCTGATGGATAAATCAAAATCCTCAAAGTATAAGAAAAAGTCTTCAGAAAAACCCTTAACAGCATTAAAACTTTGCTTGCGCAAGAGCATAAAGCATCCACTGACAATGGAGACAGAAACAAGTTCAAGCGCCTCAGTTTGACCTCTTAGTTCATAATTTGCTAAGCGTTGAGAGAAAATTTTCTGGCACCATAGAGGCGCAAATCCTCTTAAAAACAAGTCAAAAATTGTAGGGTAAGATTTACAAAGATACTGCCGCTTACCATCTTCTGTACTAGAATAAGGTGTGACTAAAATAGCCTGAGGATGCTCATCCAAATAGTTTAAGGCATGCACTAAAGCCAATGAGTCTAATATGACATCAGGATTTAAAATTAAATGATATTCACACTGACTTTGTTTGACTGCTTGGTTGTGTGCCTTTGCAAAACCTATGTTCTTTTCTACTTTGCTAAAATGAAATGGTTTTATCCATTTGTTCTTGATAAGACTTTCAATATCATCAGTACTACCCTTAGCACTGTTATCAAAAACAATTAGTAACACCGTAAAGTTGGCAAGTTCAGATAATCTATCGGCTGCTACTATTAAGCTTTCAAGTGTCGAAATAAATAACGCTATATTAGGCTTATAAAGAACGATAGAGACAGATAATGATTTCATTTAATGGGTATTGGGACGAAATGTTGGTTTGGTAAATCATAAATAGACGCATAAATTTTACCACAAGCTATTTAATTTCTTTAGTCTGCTTTAATGCAAGTCAGTTATCGAAGTCATTTCATACATATTTCTCAGTAAATTGATCCTTATGAGATTGATAATTGTCTTTAATACAATAATTTTTTGATATGCTCTGTTTTTGGATGATTTGGATTTAAATAAAGTGCCTTTTTTAATAAACGTCGAGATAATTTTTTACAGCAATCTTGTTGATAAATGACGCCTGCACGATATAGCCAAATCGCATTAAGTGAACGCTCATTGGTTAATGCTTTGTCCATAGTTTGTTTTGCCAATTTATAAGATTTCATCTGATATAAAACCCAAGCTAGAGTAGTATAAGATTGTGGAACAGGTCGAATTACCAGATCTTTCTTAGCCCAAAAATACGCACGCTCAGGTTTTTGTTTATGATCAGTTAAAAACAAAGCTAAATGTCGATAATAAGAAGGGTTTCCACTCTCCGATGCCAATAAATATTTATCAAATGCTTGTTGATAAAATCGCCTAGCATCTGCAATTTTACCCTGTTTTTCTAACACTCCAGCATAGGCTTCTAATAAATTAGGATGTGGAGCTAATTTGATAACTTTAGAATAAGCTTCTAAGCTAGCATTCAATTCATTTTTTGACGCCAACAATTCAGCCATATGTTCCAAAGGTAAATAACCATCTAGCCATAATGCTAAAGCTTTTTGATAATATTTTTCTGCCAGTTTAAATTGTCCTTGCTGAAAATGGATCTCTCCCATTTGGGTAAAACATCGTGCAATCTCAATATTGGCAGTACCACGGTCACCGCCTATCTTTGCACCTTCAGCCATAGAGGCTAATGCGCCTGAAATATTTCCTTCTGAAATGGCTAGATTAGTCCAACGTGTCAAAGAAAATAGGCTGCGATCAAACTGCAATAATTTTGTATAAGCTTGTTTTGCCTTTACTAGATCTCCTCTTTCAAATTCTGCATCACCCCATGCGGCCATTAATCGCTTGTTTTGCAATATCAGAAGCTTCTGCAAAACGATGTTGTCCAGATAAAGCAAAGGATAACATTACTAATGCTTCATATGAGCCAGGACCAATCGCCAATGATTTGCGCAATATTGATTCAGCTTCAGGATATAACGCATGATTTCCTGTTTCACGCGCCAGTAATAGTATTTCCAACACCTACAACACTAGAAATGGGTAATTCAATCATAATTGAAGATACATTTAATCCAGTGAATAAGTCAACTCCTGGAGCTCTGGTAGCTAAAAAATCTGTTAAGTCAGGTATTCCTGGAACACATAATACACTTCGAACAAAAATCAAGTCGATGAAGAATGGGTCATCGGTTCGACCAGAAAATACACGTAAATTACGTGAAGTATCTTCCAAAATAGTTGCATTGGATAACCCTGTAAAAGAAGGTACTGTATTAGAAGCAAGCAATAATTCATTTATTGACCCGGTGTTTATGGGTTTTGCAGGCCCCTAATAGAGTGATTTGTTGATTGGCACCTAAAACATCATAAGTAGCCTAAAAAACCAGGTCTTCAATAAAATCACCGTCATTATCAATTTTGATCTGGTATAAAAGGTCGGTTGAAAATGTTGCTGTAACTCCATGTGCCGTATACGGATTAACCGTTACACCTAATACAACCTCAGTTGTATCATTTGGATTAAAAAACGCATAAGTATCAGCAATATCTGCTGGCTGATCTTGTGAAATGCTGCCGTCATGGTGATCAGTACTTCAAACAGATGTGGTCATCAACAAGCTTAATATTATAAAATAAATGCTGTTTTTTCTTAATTTAATCATAATATAAAATCTCCTTTTAAAGGATTAGGTACTA
>CAYNRB010000070.1:0-13941 GCA_964399475.1 uncultured Methylomarinum sp. | reverse complement strand
AGCCACCAAAATCTTTTTCTTTTTCATCACAACTGCGACAAGGTTCTTTCATCCATTCATAACCGCGAAAAAAATTGAAAGCTTTGGAATCCGTCCATATTTGATCAATACTGTAGTCATTGACATTAGGGCATTCTAGCCCTGGCAAATCTCGAGCGGAGTGGCAGGGTAGGGCAACACCATCGGGTGCAATGGTTAGAAAAGTAGTTCCCCAACCATTCATGCAAGCTTTGGGACGAGTCTCATAAAAATCTGGAACCACATAATAGATTTTCATTTTGCCTTCGACTTTTTTCTTGTAGGCCTGAGCTATAGCTTCTGCTTCTACGAATTGCTCTTTACTCGGTAATAATAAGTCTCTGTTTTTGTGAGCCCAACCATAATATTGCGTATTGGCCAATTCTACATAGTCGGCACCTAACTCTTCTGCCATTTCAAGAATCTCACGCATCTGATGTATGTTTTCTCGATGAATGACGACACACAAGACCATGGGGTAGCCGTGTTTTTTGACTAAGTGAGCAACTTGTCTTTTATTTTGATAGGATTCTGTTCCCGCTATGTGATCATTGAGCTCTTGAGTGCTTGCCTGGATACTAACTTGAATATGATCTAGCCCCTTTTTCTTGAGCAGGATGATTTTTTCTTCGGTTAATCCATAACCCGAAGTAATCAGGTTTGAGTAATAACCTAATTGACGCGCGTGTTCTACCAATTCAGGCAAATCTTGACGCGTTAGCGGTTCTCCACCCGAAAAGCCTAATTGAACAGCACCCATTTTTCTAGCCTGGCTTAAAACACGTTTCCAGCCTTCCGTGTCTAATTCTGTGCTGTGTTTTGAATAATCCAAAGGATTAGAGCAATAGGGGCACTGCAACGGACATTTATAGGTCAGTTCTGCTAAAAGCCAGCGAGGAGGGGTGATTTTAGGTTTGTTGGATCCAGCCATTTTTTAATGCTATTTCTATGAAACTACTGATGTCATTTTTCAAACCAGTGGTTGAAAATTGTGCTTCTAATTCGCTAACGATCTGATCTAGCGTCCGATTGCCGTCACATAATTTTAATATTTCTGCTGAACTTTGATTGAGTTCTACCATGCCTTCTGGATAAAGAACCACATGTTTTTGTTGCACTTCCTCCCATTGCAAACGATGCATGGGAGAGAAAGCAATGGGTAAATCTGGATTTAGACTCATGTTATGTTCGTGTATCGAAAAAGGAATAAATCGTATTCACTATAAATTATAGAGAAGTTGAAAAGAGTAAAAAAATGTAGGGTGGGCAGTCTTTTTTGCCCACCAATAGAGTGAATTACCTTATGTTTGGCAAAAAAATACTGCACATCCTAAAATAATCCTAAGTACCCAGGTAAAATTAATTTAACCTTTTAAGAAAACTCTATATTGTAAGTTGACATGCCGTCAATGTAGCCTGGATGGAGCGTAGCGGAATCCGGGGTCGATCGCATCATTCCTCCCGGATTTCGCTGCGCTACATCCAGGCTACCCGTTAATTCAATATCAGTGACGGTTGCCCTGGGTTTTAGAGTGGATAGCCTTTTTCGTTAAATTAATTATACATGGGTACTTATCAAGTTTTAGCATATATAATAAATCCTTATTCTTCTATGTTAAAATAAGGAGGCATGTCGTTAACATAGGCCATATAAATAGCATCCGCCATAGACCACAATACGTTGAGTTTAAATTTTAAAATTTCAAGCATACGATTTTGTTGTTCGCGGGTTTTATACCAATCCAGAGTGATCTGTAAACCATGTTCGACATCTCTACGCGCTTCTGAAAGACGTTTGCGAAAATAGGTATATCCTTCCTTTTCTATCCAAGGGTATAACTCTGGCCAGTTATCTAATCGTTGTTTATGGATTTTAGGTGCAAATAATTCCGTTAACGATGAGCTGGCCGCTTCATGCCATTCTGATCTTCTTGCAAAATTAACATAAGCATCTACAGCAAAGCGCACAGCAGGTAATACATGCTCCAGAGAAGTGATTTCTTCTCGCGTCAGCCTTACAGCAATACCCAATTGAATCCAGGCTTCAATACCGCCTTCTTCACCCGGTTGTCCATCATGATCAATAATGCGTTGTGTCCATAATCTTCGTGTTTCTCGATCAGGACAGTTGGCTAAGATATTGGCATCTTTAAGCGGGATCATTATTTGATAATAAAACCGATTGGCAACCCAGCCTTGTAATTGCTTTTGATTAAGCTCTCCTGAATTCATCATCGTATGGATAGGATGGTGAATATGATAAAACTTTTCCATACCCCGTAATTGGGCTTCAAACTCTTGTTTTGTCCAAGCTTGATTAGAATTTTTGCTCATCAGGTTACCTAAAGATCAATTTCCATACCATCATAGGCGACTTCAATATTTGCTGCGGCAAGAATTTTACGCTGTTCAGAATCATCATCTAAAATGGGATTAGTATTGTTGATATGGATCAATACTTTGCGAGTATCGTTAATCGTGTTTAATACTTCAATCATGCCGCCTTCACCCGATTGAGGTAAATGACCAATTTCTCGCGCAGTTTTTGGACTGATGTTTTGTGTGCACATTTCATCATTAGTCCAAAAAGTGCCGTCAACCATAAGGCAATCGACAGTCTGCATAGCTTCCATGACATGAGGTTCTATTTCTCCCAGACCAGGTGAATAGAAAACTTTTTTCCCCGTTGAAATTTGTTCAATAATCACACCAATATTATCACCTTCATGCGGATCATGGCGATGCGGTGAATAAGGCGGTGCTTTACTTTTTAAAGCTTGGGTATAAAAACGCAGGTCTTCAATGCCTGGAACAGTAAAGCTACTACCATCAAAGGGGATAGGATGATGATTGACTGTACAATAATCTTCCAGCATATTAAATACAGGGAAACCGGTACTTAAATCTTGCTTAACCATTTCTGTGCAGTAAATATCAAGTGGTTTGCCTTCTCTAAGCATTAATAGACCCGTAGTATGGTCGATTTGGCTATCTATAAGCATAATGGCTTTAATGCCTGTATCGCGCACACCTTCTTTGGGCTGGATAGCAGGAAATGCTTCTAACTGCTTTAAAATATCGGGAGAAGTGTTGAAGAGTAACCAGTTTCTATTATCAGTACTGACAGCGATAGAAGATTGTGTACGAGCTGAGCCATTCATTTCTTTATGGCGCAAGCGATGACAATTGTGGCAGTTGCAATTCCATTGAGGAAATGCGCCACCAGCGCCTGAACCGAGTACTCTGATTTTCATGTTTGTTTGGGTGAATATTGTTGATTAATTGCTAAATGATACGGTAATAATAAGTAACAGGCAAAAAAAAGGGGTTGCTCAATAAAGAGCAACCCCTTTTTTTTATCACTAACCAGTTAATAATTAACGGTTGTTGATATACATTGTTACTTCAAAACCAAAACGTAAATCTGTATAAGCTGGTGTTTCCCATTTCATTTTTTTTCTCCAGAGTAATTAGTTTGCAAACTAGCTTGATCAAGTAAGCTGAACCAGAGTATACGATGAACTTTTTTTTTGTGCAACTGATAAAGCGTGTAAAAGTAAAATGAAAGCCTGTAGAACGGACTTCAGTCTGCAAAATGGAGAATGTTTGATCAATCTAATCTTTCGCTTTACAAGTAGGGCAATTGTTATTTTTAGTTAATTTCATTTCATTCCATTGCATAGATAAACCATCAAATAATAACAATTTACCGGTTAAAGTTTCGCCAATACCGATTATTAATTTCATGGCTTCCAAGGCCTGAATGCAGCCAATAATGCCTGTCACTGGGGCAATAATCCCATTGGTAGAGCAATTTAGCATTTCTTCACCCGTATCAGTATAAAGGCAGTTATAACAAGGACTATTATTGTTACCGGGAGTGAAAACAGAGACTTGTCCTTCAAAGCGTATAGCAGCACCCGATACCAAGGGTGTTTTTTGGGCGACACAAGTTGCATTAATAGCAAAGCGAGTCGTAAAGTTATCAGAACAATCCAGCACTATATCCGCATTGTTAACTGCTGTTTTTAACTGTTTTCCTTGTAATCTTTGTTTGACAGCGATGACTTCAACGTCTGGATTTATTTTTTTCAAGGTTTGCTGGGTTGAAATAACTTTGTCCATCCCTATATCGGATGTGTGATGTGCAATCTGCCTTTGTAAATTGGAAAGATCAACTTCATCATTATCGTAAATATTAATTTGTCCAATGCCTGCTGCTGCTAAATAAATCGCGGCAGGTGAGCCCAGACCTCCTGCGCCAATAATAAGGATTTTGGCGTCTAAAAGTTTTTGCTGACCCTGAATATCAATTTGAGGAAGCATCAGTTGACGACTATAACGGAGTAATTGCTGGTCATTCATGGAGGGGTTCATATGCTGATAAAGATTGATAATGATGCCAAAAAACTTGACAGAGTGCAAAACCTAGTTATTATTAGCACTCATTACTAGTGAGTGCTAATAACACTAAATTACTACTAATTTTATTGTTTAGGAGAACATAAATGAATATACGTCCGTTACACGACAGAGTGATCGTTAAACGTGTTGAAGAAGAAACGACTTCTGCTGGTGGTATCGTATTGCCTGGCTCAGCAACAGAAAAACCAAGTGAAGGTGAAGTATTAGCCGTAGGAAATGGAAAAGTATTGGATAACGGTGAAGTGCGTGCGTTGGAAGTGAAAGTTGGCGATAAAGTACTGTTCGGTAAATACTCAGGAAATGAAGTCAAGATAGACGGTGAAGAACTAATCGTCATGCGTGAAGAAGACATTATGGGTATTTTAGGCTAAGCCTAATCATTTCAGACTAATACTTACATAGACAGGATTATAAAAAAATGGCAGCAAAAGACGTAAAATTTGGTGATGATGCGCGTAGCTTAATGGTTTCGGGTGTCAATATTTTAGCAAATGCAGTAAAAGTAACTTTAGGCCCTAAAGGACGGAACGCAGTTTTAGATAAAAGCTTCGGTGCGCCAACTATTACTAAAGACGGTGTATCCGTTGCAAAAGAAATCGAATTAACCAATAAATTCGAAAACATGGGCGCACAAATGGTTAAAGAAGTGGCTTCGCATACTTCTGACGTAGCGGGTGATGGAACTACTACAGCAACTGTTTTGGCTCAATCAATCGTTAACGAAGGCATGAAATCAGTTGCTGCGGGCATGAATCCAATGGATTTAAAACGCGGTATTGATTTAGCAGTCACTAAAGCAGTTAAAGCCATTGTTGATTTAGCAACCCCTTGTGTGGACAACAGTGCTATTGCTCAAGTGGGTACTATTTCTGCAAACTCTGATGTTTCTGTAGGCAAAATCATTGCAGAAGCTATGGGAAAAGTGGGTAAAGAAGGCGTTATTACTGTTGAAGAAGGTTCAGGTTTAGATAACGAACTGGATGTGGTTGAAGGTATGCAGTTTGACCGAGGTTACTTATCACCTTACTTCATTAACAACCAAGACAGCATGAGTGTTGAGCTGGAGGATCCATTCATCCTATTATTCGATAAAAAAATCTCAAATATCCGTGATTTATTACCGACTTTAGAGGGTGTTGCAAAAGCAGGTCGTCCTTTATTGATTATTGCTGAAGATGTCGAAGGTGAAGCCTTAGCTACTTTAGTCGTCAATAACATGCGCGGAATCGTTAAAGTTGCTGCAGTTAAAGCACCGGGTTTTGGTGATCGTCGTAAAGCTATGCTGGAAGATATTGCTATTTTGACTGGTGGTACAGTTATTTCTGAAGAAATTGGCTTGTCTCTTGAAAAAGTTGAACTAGACCAACTGGGTACAGCTAAAAAGATTCAAATTAGCAAAGAAAATACAACCATTATTGACGGATCAGGGTCGGAAGATAATATTAAAGGTCGTATTACTCAAATTCGTACTCAAACAGAAGATGCAACTTCTGACTACGATAAAGAAAAATTGCAAGAACGCTTAGCTAAACTAGCGGGCGGTGTTGCAGTGATTAAAGTCGGTGCTGCAACTGAAGTTGAAATGAAAGAAAAGAAAGCTCGCGTTGAAGATGCATTACATTCAACTCGCGCAGCAGTTGAAGAAGGTGTGGTTGCTGGTGGTGGAACTGCATTGATTCGTGCACTTAAAGCACTGGATGGGCTTGAAGGGATCAATCATGATCAGACTGTAGGTGTTGCTATTCTACGTCGTGCAATGGAAGAGCCTTTACGTCAAATTGTTGCAAATGCGGGTGACGAATCATCTGTTGTACTTAATAAAGTAGCAGATGGAGAAGGAAACTTTGGTTACAATGCTGCAACAGGTGAGTATGGCGACATGATTGAAATGGGTATTTTAGACCCAGCGAAAGTCACACGTTCAGCATTACAAAATGCAGCGTCTGTAGCAAGCTTAATGATCACAACTGAAGTAATGGTTGCTGATGAGCCTGCTGACGATGCTGCTGGTTCTGCCATGCCAGATATGGGCGGTATGGGCGGTATGGGTGGCATGGGCGGGATGATGTAATCTGCTCTGCTAACTAAGCGCAATAAAGCAACTGCTTTATCTTAAAACCTCGATTGTTTTTTTACAATCGAGGTTTTTTTATGTTTGTGAATATCTTTGCTATTATTTTAATGTATCGGAAAAACAAAGTTTTCTTAATAAATTGCTTTAACTAATTTTCCTAAGATCATCAAGTCAATTTAATTACTTGCCCGAAGGGCATCATGTTCTTAAGTAAATTGAGAGATTATTAACATTTTAAGAATTGATTATTAGATTATTGTTTTTAACTAGGCAGTATTTGTATCACCTCCTAATTCTATTTGCCCATTCATGACAGATCATTTAAAAGTACCAACAAACGCTTTAAAACTCAATTTTGATGCGGACAGCATAATAATTCCTGAAATATCAAAACAGAATAATACTATTTTAGGTCAGACTCGTGCTCAATCAGCATTAGAGTTTGGTGTCGCCATGAAAAACTCTGGCTATAATATTTACGTGATGGGCGCAACGGGTACTGGACGATTATCAATGGTAACTAATTATTTGAATAATATTGCTGAACAGCAGGAAGCACCACATTCATATGCCTATGTGGATAATTTTGATAATGCACGCGAACCGATTTCCATTCAACTAGCAGCGGGACATGCTCAGAGTTTTACTAAAGATATTGAACAATTAATTGATGATTTATTAGCTACCTTTCCGTCAGCATTTGAAAGCCCTACCTACCAACAGAAAAAATCAGCGTTAGAGCGGCAATTTAATCAGAAATATAATGCAGCGATTGATTTGGTAGATAAAAAGGCCGAATCAATGGGCGTTGCTCTCTATAAAGACAGCGATACCATTACTTTTTTACCGATACGCGATAATAACGCATTGGATGAAGATCAGTTTACTCGCTTACCTCAACCAGAAAGGGAAGCGTTTCATAAGCATACCGAAGAACTGGAGATCTATTTAGGTAATGTACTATTAGAGTTACCTAAATGGCGAAGAAATTTGGTTGATGAAACCAAAAAACTGGAAGCTGATACCATTAGTTTTGCAATTGATCCTCTTTTTGATGTGTTAGAGAAACAATACCTCAATACAGAGGATGTGATCAGTTATTTGTCAGAATTTAAAAAAGACGTAGTGGAAACCATTACTGATTTTTTTATGCCTAGTTCACGTAGCCAGGAAATTAAAGATAACAGTACCAAACGTTTAATCCTGACAGAACAATACATGCCAAATATTTTGGTTGATAATAAACCAGATAACGGTGCGCCTGTCATTTATGAATCTCATCCGACTTATCAGAACTTATTTGGTCGTATTGAATATTTGAGTGACCAAGGTGCGTTAATTACCACTTATAGACGTATTTGTTCCGGTTCCTTGCATAAAGCCAATGGTGGCTATTTAATTCTGGATGCGGAAAAAATTCTGACTTACCCTTTTGTCTGGGAAGGTTTAAAGCGTGCCTTAACGGCTGGTAAAATTGAAATAGAGTCACCTTATTCTGAGTTTGGTATGAATACGATGACGCTTAAGCCCGAAATTATTCCGCTGAATCTGAAAGTGATTCTGGTAGGTTCCAGAGATATTTATTATCTTTTGGAAGAGATGGATAGCGAATTTAATGAAATGTTTCGTATCCTGGCTGATTTTGATAACCATATTAAAATATCGGAAGATTCAATCAGTCAGTTTGTTACTTTGATGGTGAAACAGGCTTCCGATTCCGGTAGTTTACCTTTAACCAAAGCGGCTATTGCTCGCTTAATCGAACATAGTTGTCGTATTTCAGAAAATCAGCATCGTCTCTCCGCACGGATCAATGATTCACTGGAAATAATAGGCGAAGCTAATTTGCTCTGTTCACATGCAAAATTGACAGAAATTGATAAAATAGAAATTGATTTAGCCCTCTCTGCAAAAGAAACGCGTAGTGGACGAATTGCAGAAGAAATTCTAGAAGAAATGATAGAAGGTACTATTTTAATCGACACGGATGGAGAATTCATTGGAAAAGTCAATGGCCTAACTGTTTTGGAAGTGGGGGGAAGTACCTTTGGAACCCCAGCACGAATTACCACGACAGTTTATCCAGGCTCAAGAGGCATTGTCGATATAGAAAGAGAAGCAGAGCTGGGGCAAGCCATTCACTCTAAAGGGGTGATGATTCTAACGGGGTATCTAGGTCATTGTTATGCACAGCAATTTCCATTAGCCATTTCAGCCAGTATCGCCTTAGAACAGTCTTATGGTTATATAGATGGTGACAGTGCCTCGCTCGCTGAACTTTGTTGTTTAATTTCTGCATTGACTAATACACCGATTAAACAATGTTTTGCCATTACTGGTTCCATTAATCAATATGGAGAAGTACAGGCAATTGGCGGTGTTAACGAGAAAATTGAAGGTTTTTTCAAACTATGCCAAGCCAAAGGACTGAATGGCCAACATGCAGTGATTATACCTGCCTCAAATAAGCGTAATTTAATGCTTAATCAAGCAGTGATTGATGCGGTTGAAAAGGAAATGTTTCATATTTATGCGGTTTCAAATGTTAATGAAACCATAGAATTATTGATGGGGAAAACCGCCGGTAATATGGATGAGAAAGGTAATTATCCAGAGGATACGATTAACTATAAAGTGGTTTCTCGGTTAAAAGAAATTTCGGATATGGCCTCTGATGGGGATGATGATGAAAAGGATTGAGATTCTTTAGGAGTGAGGATTTAATAATATCCGAAAGTTTGGCGCAGGATTTTTGTCCGTCTTCTGTGTTGTAGAAATGGGCGCATAGCAGGCTACGTAACTATTTCTACAACACAGAAGACGGACAAAAAAACAAGTCAAGATTCGGATATTATTAAATCTTCGCTCCTTAGTATAGAGATATTGTATGCTTGTAAGTCATTAATCATCTTTCTGAATTAATATATCATGGCACCAATTAATTTGTATTTGATCCCAGTTATTTCAAAGTCTTGATTGAATTGATCAAAACCAGTAGTTACTGAGTTTTCTGTTGAATTATAAAGCCAACACTTAGGAACGAGGATTCAATAATATACGAATTTTGACTTGTCTTTTTGTCCGTCTTCTGCGTTGTAGCAACAGTTGCGTAGCTTGCTATGCGCCTGTTGCTACGCCTTGAAGACGAACAAAAATCCTGCGTCAAACTTTCGCATATTATTAAATTCTCGTTCCTTACCAGGTTTTTGTGAAAAAAACCAATAATTGGGAACCTTTCTTTTAGTAGCCGCATCTTGGATTTTCTTAATAAAAATTTTTTCATAAAAGGAAAAAACAAGATGTTGTCACAAAATCACAATAAACAAAATTTATCTCCCTTACGTCGAAATTTTCTCTTCGTTGTTTCTACCTTTGCTTTATTAGTTGGATGTACTAGCGTATTCTCAAACAAAGCCAACCAGCCAGAAAGCCTGACAGATGCTAATATTGCAGCCATCGTTGTAGGTGCTAATAATATAGATATTTCGGCAGGAAAAATTGCTTTGCAACGCTCACAGAATAGTGCAGTCAAACAATTTGCTCAGAGAATGGTTACTGATCACACTGCTGTTTTAAATTCAGCTGTTGCACTTGTTACAAAACTGGGTGTAACACCTGTTAATAATCAACTGGTCGCAACTCTCTCCGAACAATCTAGCAATCACGAGGCTGTTTTACGCACATTATCAGGTAATGCTTTTGACAAGAGCTATATAGATCACGAGGTTGCCTATCACAGAGCGGTCATAGGAGTCATTGAGACTCAACTTATTCCTTCCGCTGAAAATAAAGAGCTTAAAGATATGTTGATTTCAGTAGTTCCTGCTTTTAATGCGCATCTTGAGCACAGTATTCTGATTCAGAAACAAATCCAATGATCTTTGTTAACGCACAGCTCTCAAGTAATAACATTATATATTTTAAAAAATTATGCTGGATTACCAGTGCTTTTTTACTTGTTTTTGTCGTAAAAAACGTAAAAGCTAATGAGATATCTTCCGCAGTAAAACATCATCAAGTTGAGATATCAAATTTTGCATTTATTCCAAAACAACTTAAAGTCAATATTGGAGATACCATCACGTGGACAAACAAAGATATCGTTCCACATGATATTATCGACAGTACTGTCCAAAAAACCATTTCCCCCGAATTATTAACTGGAGAAATATTCACTATTGTAGTAAAAAATTCTATGTTATATGAATGTGGACTTCACCCCTCAATGAAGGGAAAAATATCATTTATTGATTCCCTCTAAGTATAAATATAGCTTGAAGCAGTGAGTTTTACTCACTGCTTTATTTTCTACATAATTAATTACCGGAACTAATCATGTTACACCCATCCTATGGTAGAAACTGAAGCCCTCAATCTGGAGGAGATAGCTACACCTCCTGGTTCTGTATCAGATAGAGATATTCTAACGCGTATAATTGCAGGAGATATTAATGCATATGCCGGTATTATGCGACGATACAATCAACGTATGTTTAGGATTGCTCGTAGCATTGTAACTGATGATGCAGCAGCAATGGATATTGTGCAAGAAGCCCATATTAAGGCTTATACTAAACTTAATGAATTTCGTAACTCGACCAAATTTTTCGCCTGGCTTGCTACGATTACCCGAAATGAAGCTTTTATGTACTTACGTAAGCATAAAAGGGAGGTGTCTATGGCAGATGATGTAATTCAACATTTTGAGAATAAAGATGCTGATCACAATACCGGCATTCAAATGGATAATAAAAATGATCGTCCTGACACCGTTTTAGAAAATACACAATTAAAAAATCTAATTGTTAAATATATTGATAAGCTTCCAGATGATTTTCGAATTGTTTTTGTATTACGAGCTATTGAACAGTTAAGTGTTAAAGAAACAGCAGAAATACTGGATATAAAAGAAGAAACAGTTAAAACACGTTTCTTTAGAGCGAAACGATTACTTCGAAATCAAATTCAGAATTATTTAACTGATGTAAGAATGCAAATCTATGAATTTGGCGACCATCATTGCGATACTATTGTTAATAACATCATGAGTCATATAAATCATTCGAATGACAAGGAAATATCTCATGAAGATACTCCTGTACCCAATAAACCTCCTGTTGCCTCTAGTGCTTTGTGGTTAAATTTACCGAGTTTAAGTCTTACTGTTAAAGCCCTGTTTACAGGATATTTATTAGCCGTTGGCATAGGCGCAATATTAGCCAGTGCACAAATTTTATTTACCCATGGTATGGCGGACGGTAAATTAGGACTTTCTGTTGATGATATTGTCTATAGCTATCATGGTGACCCGACGCATAGTAAAATTGAAATAAAACTTAATGGTTCTATGCGAGATAAAGCCTCATCTGTTGATAAGTTACAAATTATAAAATGGGTTAGGTCGGGCGCACCAGAACATCTGTGGGAAAGTGAAATTAAAAGTATTTTTTATAGTAATTGTATATCCTGCCACAGCACAATCCCTGGTATACCTGATTTTACCAGTTACAAAAATGTTAAAGAAGTCACTAAAATAGATGAAGGTGCATCAGCTACTTCGTTAACCAAAATATCACACATTCATATCTTTGCTATTGCTTTTATTTTTTTCTTTAATGGCTTTATTTTTAGTTTTTCAATCGGCATTAAACAATGGATAAAAATATCAGTAATTTTTCTTCCATTCATACTTCTAATTATTGACGTGTTTTCATGGTGGCTCACCAAACTAGCTCCTGAATTTGCATGGCTTACAATTTTTTCGGGTATTGCATATAGTTTATGCTCAATTGTTACCTGGTGGGTATCAATGTATCAGATGTGGCTATTACCCTTAAAACAGAAGGATTTTTTAATTAATAGCTGGACTGAATAAGGAATTCTGGGAACAGAATACTTAATTATTGATATAAATCTTACAATGGCCAGATTAGCATGAGTTATATTACCCAATTTCCCACATCACATTTTCCAGCGAGGCAATAGGAGACAAGATGTTTTCTTTTGTGATGAGGACTACTTGTATTATCTTGAGTTGCTCAAGGAGTGGTGCAAACAAGAAAAATAATTTGAAAATTATGAACGAACTGGAAGACCGTTAGGGTGTGAAAATTTTTTAGAAATAGCAGGATCATTATTGAGTCGTGATTTGAAAAAGAAAAAACCATAGCCAAAAATAAACTGATAATTAAGTATTATGTCCCCATAATTCATTTGTGCAGAATTTTTATGACCCAGTTGCTTTGCTGTAGGTTCAGAGCGAGTTCTGATGCAGACATAAGTACATCTAGCGACGAATTAAAGTCGTTAGATTTTGATGTTTCGGAAAAATAAGGTTTTGATTAATATATACTGACTTTTTGTAATAACATGCAAGGTCGTTCTCTTATGGGTTATACCTGTGTTGAACAGGTTTTATTAATCATTTCGTTAAAAAAACCATTAATTAAGAGCCACTTTCTGAAAAAAAGGCGCAATAAGGCTATATAGAGTTGATTCAGAAAAAAGCAGATTGTAACTTTGCCTTAACTAAGGCCAAAGAATTGGGAATGTGAACGGTAACAAAGACCATGACTGCCTGGCAAATATTACAAATGAGCGGATCTTTTCCTTTAAAATCTAACTGTCTTTCTCGCCATGTCTTCGCTGTTTTGATGCCAGATGCTGTTCCCAATAACTGTCAGTGATTGTTTTATAGGCCGCTTTAACTCGGTAGCAGAAAGCCCATAGTGTCGTATGACATTGAAGTAATGCGGGGGAATATGGCGAACCAGTTTTCTGATGAATTCAATGGTTTTTAATGTGTACAAGACTTTACTTCCCTTGTCACTGTAATCTTTATACTCAAAGGTAATAGTCTCACCCGTATACTTTTTGATTCTGAGTTCAGATAAAGGCGGACGTCTGGCATATCGTCCTATATAGGCAGCGGTCAATTTAAGATCCGTTCGTTCTTCTGTTATGTGAACATAGAAGCCATTTTGATACTCTTTTTTAAGATCATCAAAAAACGTGCTTGCAATGGCTGGATCAGAAAAGACCGACAATGCCTGATCTGGCTTTTTAGAGTGGATGTTCTTAACAATCTGTCACAAAAACAGTTTGTCTTTTATTTCGAGGTATTCGTGAAAAAAATCATTTTATTTATTTTAAGTTTAATTAGTATCCTGAGTGTGCCGCCTGTATTATCATTTGATATAGGAATTGATGCTTTTTTAAATCGGCCTGTCTATCAGACTAATCAAACAATAGATTATTACATATCAGGATTTAACAGAGATGCAAATATAGCGAAAGTCGATGTCCATGTCGCTATTATTGATAACAATGGTACGATTTTCGAATATCCCAATTGGAATAAAAATTTAGTACCCTGGTTATCGTCCTTTTCTGTTCCAGCTAACTTTCAACTTCCCGTTACTTTA
>CAYNRB010000069.1:0-14031 GCA_964399475.1 uncultured Methylomarinum sp. | reverse complement strand
ACAAACAAAAATTCTGCGCCAAACTTTCGGATATTATTAAATCCTCGTTCCTAAGTATCCAAGTATAATTAATTTAACTAATTTTACGCAGGATTTTTTTTCATATTCAGTGTTGTATAAATAGGCGCATAGCGAGCTACGTAACTATTTATGCAACGCTGAAGATGGAAAAAAAGACAAGTAAAATGTTAAATTAATTATGCTTGGGTACTTATGCGCTTCTTGAGATGGTTCAGTCACTAGGGCAGGAAGCCCGTAGGTAGAATACTGCAGAAGCTATTATCGAGAAACAAAAATCCTACGTAATCCTGGTAACTTTATTCCGTCAAATCACCTAACCTTATTTCAAAAAAGTTCAACAACAGTGTTCTTTTCCACTTATTTGCACTAAAAAATAGAAAATAACGATGAGAGAGGATGCCAATACTTATAGTTTGGTAAATTGATGACCTTTGTCTTCTGTAGTCCAGGAAAGAAAAATATCAGTATTATTTGAAATCAATTTAGGATGGCTGTTGCTAGATTCAGAGCTTAATTTCGTTGTTTTATTTATCCAATTTATTCCTCGATCAAGTGATTCACGGGTATGAAGTGTGGTTTGTTCGCCATCAAATTCTTTCCAGACTAGAATAACTCGATGGTTCAATGCTAAAACGTCAGAATGACTGGGTATGTATTCAATATTGCCTAATGCGATAGGCGATGAGAGGTTTTTTCCATAATCATCGGTATGCGCATAAAATATTCCCTGACGGGTTTCTCCTAGAGTAAACCAGGTTAGGTGAGTACGGTTTTTATTATCTATAGCGAGTGCAGGGCCATGTTCTGGGCAGACTTCAATTTTCCAGTTGTCATAGGTTACTCGTTGAGGTTGTAGCCAGTTTCCTTTATCATTCATTCGAATCAGTGTGTGATCTCGCACACCATTTTTTAAAACCTTACGAGCAAGAATAACCGGTTTTCCATTAGGCGTAAATGCAGTTGCAGTCCGACAGCACGAGCAGATTCCATCACTAAGAAAATGGTTGCTGAACTGTGAGTTATCGGTAGGATTTTTAACACTGTAATAAAGTGAAAGTATGCCTGAACCTAAATCATGATTATGATTATGATTTAGGGTGTGTGATATATCGTGGCGTGTATCATGCCAAAATAAATAAAGCTTGTCGTTTTTATCTATTAGCATTTTATCCATATAATGCATGGAGGTACTGGCTTGGTCACTGATTAATTTTGGGGTACTAAATGATAGACCATTGTCGTCAGAATAACTAAAAAAACTGGTCGATTTTTGCTCTTCATCAGCATAATAAAGAATGTTTATACGGCCTGATGCACTGATTTCTATAGCAGGAGGGTTTTCTGGCCAGGCACTGATTTTTTGTTGCTGTTTGTTAATAGCAATGGGTAAACTAAAGGTTTTTCCATGGTCAGTAGAATAATCAACATAGACTGTGTTATCTGTCGGTATAAGTCGCCATAATCGCCCATCGGGGGCAAAATTTGCAGATACAGTTGAGCCAAGAATTTCAAGAGTAGGATTGGGAGTTTCAAAGTTGTTTGCTGGAGTAGACTGGCAACCGTTAAGAGATAGTGAGCCAAATAACAAAATATACAGAATGGAAAGGCTGTTTTTGTAGATTTTTATCATGAAATATATTGCAGTAATAATGAAAAACTAAACTTCGGGAGATGGGAAAAATAATCATCCAATCTTGCTGGTCTTTTTGTCCGTTTTCTATGTCTTGGAAATTGCTCCTGCATTATTCTACTTACAGGCTCATGCCCTAGGAGGTTGTCCGATAGCTAGCATATGACTGAGTTGACACACAATACTACTTACACATATCCATGTGTTAGTTGAAGGCGAACAAAAATCTTGCGTCAAACTTTCGGACATTAACAATCTCTCACTCCTTAGGAATAAAAGTGTCAGCTAAAAGCTAAAGTTTATACTAGTGATGACACGGTAATTTGGTTCAACTTGGTATCCATGCGTATCTTGAATAATGGGGATGCCAAAAGAAGCACGTAGATTTACATTTTTCTCTGCGGCGAATCTGAGTCCTGGTGAAATATAAACGATATTTCCGCCAGAATTCCCATCTTTTTTCCCATTAGTTTCTTCTCTGTCATGCCATTCTCCATTAAACTCAAGTACGGTATCCAGGACAAATTTACTGGGTTCATAACTTAGGCAACACGCAATAAATAACCCACCAATCTTGCCTGTCTTTTTGTTTGCCTTTGGCGTTGCCACTTCGGTTACATAGCTCGCTATGTGCCCTACGTAGCAACGCCAAAGGCAAACAAAAATACGTCGCAATATTGGTAGGTTATTTATTGCGCGTTACCTTAATCCCTGCTGGCCAAAAGTCGGTAGGAAAAGTTGCAGTATAACTAAAAATATCACCTAAGTCAGTTTCTTGAGCGCCTTCAGAGGTTATGGTATAGACGCTGCTTGCATGAAAACTAAATGCGCCAAATTCTTGAGTAAATGCGAGGCCTAATAAGCCATCCCATGAGTCTGAACCAGGTTGGAATTCTGTTTCCAGTAATTCAGTCCCGTCAGCAGAACGTCTACTGGTTTTTCCGGTAGAAGCTTTAATTCCAAACAAGGCAGAAATATTAGTACCTTGGTTTTTAAAAAAACGATATTGGCCGTAGATTATTCTATCGCCTTTGCCTTCAACACTTTCGATGCTTTCAAGTTATTCTGCTAATGAATCAGTTCTGAGTCTTCGTCGTGATGCTCATCTTCGCTTCTATCTCAATCTCATCGTCATCATCATGACTGGGTTCTCTGATATTGTGTCTCATTATAAAAGGAACACGGACACCCACTGTAAGGTTGTCAGTGATTCCATAGGCAATAGCGGCTGAAATATTCCAGAGGAACACTATGCAAATCTGCCTCTTCATGGGCAGCGCGTAAATTTTGTAATTTAGAGTCTGATTATTCGTCTAGCCTAATAAATTCAGTACAGATTCCTGTTGAAATCAAGCCTTTAGGTAGGTGTTTCCTGATTCAGTAGCAATTGCATAGGCAGAGCCTACACACCTAAGGTGGTTTCCAACAATAAATAGTCCAAACTTTCTTGTCTTATTGTTCCTGATCAAACAATCTCAATCGTTACGTAGAATAACTATGCGCCTCTTGAGATTGTTTGATCAGAAACAAAAATCCTACGCAATTCTGGTATATTTATTATTGGAAATTACTTAAGTCTAAAGAAACATGATCGGCAAAGACTAATTGCGATAAACAAATGAAAAAAAGTAGCGTTATTATTTTAGGCATTTGAGATTGGACGTTAAAGAATGGCAGATAACATAGTTTATGCAGATTTTAAGCCATTTTTTAAAGGTTTTTTATTTTATTTAAGTAAATGATTTTAAATGTATATTTTTATTTATTATTATTGTAGAAAAATATAACTTTATAAAGTGTGTTATATAACCTATTAAAAGTGTGTCATATAACATAGTTTAATTAATTCGTTAGAAATTAGCTCTCATGAATGGTAAAGCGTACTAAAGGTTGTTCAATTCATTGATTATTCAATTTGAATCAGTTATGCAGGCAACTCGGTTTGGATTATATGCAGTAAAAATGATAGTCTATAATGATAAATAACAGTTTAAGGCTGGATATTTTACTAGTAAACTTTTTAAAAAATATACCCGTTAAATTAAATAATCAGTTGCCTATACTTTCTAATTGAAGCTTTTTATTCCATGCGCAATTGATTTTTTCAACAAAAAAATATCGAAAACTAAATTCAGAGGTAAATCCTGTGACAAAAATAACTGAAGTTCCCAGTCCTTTTTGCGGCATAGGCACTGATGACCTGACCATTCAGGTTGACAGTGTGTCAATAAAAGTGATTGAAAATGGATGTGCAGTCAATACGCCAGCATTTGAACAGGCCATAACGGACACTAGTCCCAGAGTAAATGGCAATGAGGTTTCTTTAGAAGCAGCCGTATCCCGTGCGGCTGAAATTTTAAGCCAGTCAAATCAGTCTGTGGTAGGTGGATGTGCTACCGATGTCAATGGTATGCGTGCTTTAATGGCACTGGCTGATAGAAATGGTGCCGTAGTTGATAATATTAATTTTGCGGCTACGAAACGCAATTTGTTAGCAATGCAAGATTCCGGCTGGATGAATACTACATTGGCAGAAATCAAGAATCGTTGTGATTTATTTGTAGTAATAGGCTGTGATCTAGAGGCCTTTTCTCCCCGATTTTTTGAGCGTTATTTATGGAATGCAGAATCCATGTTTCTGGATGATACCAGTGCGCGGGAAGTAATATATATTGGTAAAGCACCTTCTGGAGAAGCTTCAATATCTCCCAATAATAATAAGGCGCAGATTCTGAAATGTTCAGATGGTGATTTACCTGATGTGGTTGCGGTTTTGAGAGCATTGATTAAAGGCAATATCATTGCGGCTGATCAAGTATGTGATATACCTGTAGCAGAGCTGCAAAAAATAGCAGATAAATTAAAATCAGCCAATTATGGTGTTGTTGCCTGGGCGGCAGATGCTTTGGAGTTTTCACAGGCGGAATTAACCGTGCAATCTATTTGTGAATTGGTCAAAGATGTCAATGCTTCAGGGGTGAGGTGTTCAGGATTTCCTTTAGGTGGTAAGGAAGGGGATCAAACCGCGAATCAGGTCTGTGTATGGCAGACTGGATATCCTGCCAGAATGCGTTTTTCCAGTGATTTTCCAGAATATGATCCCTTTCTCTATGATTTAAACGCCATGCTTGATAATGGTGAAGTTGATGCTCTTGTCTGGGTACAAGCTTTTAATTCAAGTTTGGTTCCACCTTTGGTTGCAAAAAACCAAGTTAAAACAGAGATGATTGTTGTCGCACGCTCTGGAATGGTTTTTGAAGAAGAGCCTGAAGTGTTTATTCCTGTAGGAACACCAGGAATTGATCATGTAGGACATGCTTATCGTATGGATAATGTAGTGGCTATACGTTTAAAAAAATTAAGAGACTCAGGGCTGCCTAGTACAGCCGATGTATTATCAGCAATTGAACAAGCCTTGTAGGAAAAAAATCATGTTGACAAAATTAACAGGCGGCATTGTCTACGATCCTGCAAACGGGGTTAATGGCAAGAAAAAAGATATTTATATTAAAGACGGGCGCATTGTAGAAAAGCCTAAAAATGCTAACCCTGAGAAAGAATATAATATTGCCGGAAAAGTGGTGATGGCAGGAGCCATTGATTTACATACGCATATTGGTGGAGGTAAAGGCAATATTGCCAGAATACTGATGCCGGAAAATCATCGAATTGATGCGGTTGCACATACCGATATAACCCGCGCGGGTACAGGTCATGCCATGCCGAGTACTTTTACTACTGGTTATCGATATGCTGAAATGGGCTATACAGCCGCTTTTGAGCCAGCAGTATTACCGATAAACGCCAGACAAGCACATATGGAAATGGGCGATGTGCCGATTCTTGATAAAGGCGGATATGTCATGTTAGGCAGTGATGATTACTTTTTGCGCATGATGGCAGCAAACAAGGATCAGCAAGCAATTAATGATTATGTTGCCTGGACTATTCGTGCTGCACATGGTGTGGGAATTAAAGTGGTTAATCCTGGAGGCATTAGTGCTTTCAAATTTAACCAACGCCAGCTTGATCTGGATGAAAATAATTCCTTTTACAATGTAACGCCGAGAGAAATATTAAAAACCTTGGCGACAGCCATTAAAGAACTGGGGATTTCCCATCCTTTACATGTGCATGGCAGTAATTTAGGTGTTCCGGGTAATATTCAAACCACATTGGATTCAATAGTCGGTGTTGAAGGCTTACCCATGCACTTGACCCATGTTCAGTTTCATAGCTATGGTACCGAAGGTGATTTCAAATTTTCATCAGGTGCGGCTGAATTAGCAGAAGCCATTAATAAAAACAAGAATGTTTCTGTTGATGTTGGACAAATTATGTTCGGTCAGACTATTACTGCATCCGGTGATAACATGCGCCAATATGCTAATCACGGTATTTCCAGTCCCAATAAATGGGTTTGCATGGATATTGAATGTGATGCAGGTTGTGGCTTGGTGCCCTTTAAATATAAAGATAAGAATTTTGTCAATGCATTGCAGTGGGCGATTGGTCTGGAAATTTTCCTTTTAGTTGATGATCCCTGGCGGATATTTTTAACCACCGATCATCCCAATGGCGCACCCTTTACATCCTATCCACATTTAATTCGTTTATTAATGGATAAAAGTTTCCGCAATGATATGTTGTCAACTATTCATCCAGAAGCTCAGAAAATGACCACCTTAGGTTCCATAGATCGAGAATATAGTATGCAGGAAATTGCTATATTGACACGAGCGGGTGCAGCCAAAATTACTGGGCTAGTTGATCGAGGTGCTTTAGGCAAAGGAAACTGGGCTGATATAACTGTGTATAGCGAAAATGAAGATCGCGAGAAAATGTTTGAAAAACCAGATTATGTGTTTAAAGATGGTGAACTGGTGGTAAAAGACGGAAAAGTCGTTAAAGTGACTTGGGGAACTACTCATGTAGTCAGGCCGGATTATGATGCATCAATAGAAAAGGATCTAAAAAAATATTTTGATAAATATATGACCATGAAAGTCGGTAACTTTAAAATTAGTGATGATGAGATTACTGAAGATGGTCGAGGCAGTTTGACGGTTCATCCTACCGTCGGAGAAAGCGTATGATCATCAATGGAATAACAATTGATAATACCTTTGCGGAAGCATTTGACATGAAAGCAACACGAATTATCGTGACCGCGAAAAATGAAAAATGGGCAATGGTGGCTGCCAGTGCATTTACTGGTTTTGCTTCATCGGTGATTGCTTGTGGTTGTGAAGCCAGTATCGAAAAAATAATGTCTCCTGCTGATACACCTGATAGCCGTCATGGTATTGCCATTCTGATTTTTGCGATGGGGGGGAAAAGTTTAGCCAAGCAATTGGAAACCAGGGCAGGGCAGTGCGTATTAACTTCACCCACATCTGCAATATTTGCAGGCATTGATGAAGGCAAACAGATTCCACTTGGAAAAAATTTACGTTATTTTGGTGATGGTTTTCAATTGTCCAAAATGATTAATGGCAAACGATATTGGCGTTTACCCGTTATGGAAGGCGAGTTTTTAATGGAAGAAACTACGGGTCAAGTAGAAGCTGTAGGAGGTGGGAATTTTCTAGTGTTAGCCGTATCACCCGCACAAGCATTAACAGCCTGTGAAATTGCTATTAAAGTGATGCGCAATATTCCCAATGTCATTATGCCGTTTCCAGGTGGCGTGGTACGTTCCGGTTCTAAAGTCGGTTCAAAATATCCCGCCTTAGGCGCCTCAACCAATGATGCCTTTTGTCCGACCTTAAAAGGCGTGACGAAAACTGAGTTACCTGCTGAATGTAAATCGGTACTAGAGATCGTGATTGATGGGCTAAGTGAAGACGATATTAAAAAGGCTATGCGAGTAGGTATACGTTCGGTCTGTGATTTTGGTAGAGATAACGGGATTTTGCGGATTAGTGCAGGAAATTATGGCGGGAAACTAGGTCCTTATCACTTTCATTTGCAGGAGATAGTCGCATGAGTGCATTAACCTTAATTTTGAAACACAGAGTCGATCAGCGTGTTGATATGTCTCCTTTAGTCAGCAATAAGCTGGAAGGTTTAAATGTAAAAGAAATTTCTGCTATCGAATTACAGAATGGTAAAAGAAAAATTCGTGTTGACGAGTTGTTTCATATGACCGGTACAGATACGCAAAATATTGTTATAGCTGGGAGTTTTTCTAAACTGGATTTTATTGGTAAACAAATGGATGGCGGTTCCATAACCGTACATGGTGATACAGGTGCTTATCTGGGACAGGAAATGAAATCAGGAAAAATAACCGTTCATGGAGATGTGGGAATTTATGCGGCTTGTGAAATGAAGGAAGGCTATCTGGAAATTAATGGCAATGCGGGTGATTTTATTGGCGCAGCATTACCGGGTAACAGGAAAGGGATGAAAGGTGGTACTGTATTGGTTAAAGGAAATGTGGGAGAACGTGCCGGAGACCATATGCGGAGAGGTTTATTATTAATAGAAGGCAATGCGGGTGATTATTGTGGATCAAGAATGATTGCTGGCACGATTGCCGTCATGGGAGAAACAGGACGCTATCTGGGCTATGCAATGCGCAGAGGAACCTTTCTATTATGGAATCGCCCTAATTTATCCGCGAGTTTTAATGATTGTGGTGTGCATATCTTACAGTTCTTGCCTATTTTGTTTAAATCATTCAAGAAATTTGATTCTAAATTTGCTGATCCTGCCTATTCATTTAATCGTGTTCAACGCTTTGGCGGGGATATGGCTGAATTAGGGCGTGGAGAGGTTTTGGTTAAGTTGTAAACTAGTTAAAGGCTGTCCGAGAATAGAAACCGTAGCGAGAGAAATCTATTTTGAATCAGTTTTTTCGATCATTTGAGGCGAATAGTTGCGCTATTTAACGAAAAATGGCCAAAATGGGTTTTCCGAACTAGTGCATGGATGCACGTAGGTAGAACAATGCAGGAGCTATTGTCGAGTAGGTTTTCTATTCTCGGACAGCCTCCTAGTGGTCTGACAGCTTTGATTTGATGGATATTTTTAGATATGTAGCCCGTATGAAACGAAGTGTAATACGGGGTTTCTTTATCTGGATTTACCTATTGATTCCATTTCATGATGTGCAATTAAATTATTTATAAATGAGTTTTAAATATGGACGATTACCAAAAATACGAAGAAGATTGCAAAAAAATAAGAGCATCTAATAAAAAATTATTAGAATAATTTAAAGCAGAGCTTAAATCGTCAGGACTAGCAAAGAAAACCATAGATAGTCATGCTTCAAATATTGATTTTTATATCAATGAGTTTTTACTCTATGAAGAAGCGATGGAAGCAAGAGATGGCGCTGATAGTGTCAGTATGTTCCTAGGATACTGGTTTATAAAAAAGGCAATGAGGTCAAGCTCGGCCAGTTTAAAAAGTAACGCAACCAGTTTAAAAAAATTCTATACTTTTATGCTAGGGAAAGGCTTAGGAGCGAGGATTTAATAATATGCGAATTTTGACTTGTCTTTTTGTCCGTCTTCTGCGTTGTAGAAACAGTTGCGTAGCTTGCTATGCGCCTGTTTCTACGCCTTGAAGACAAACAAAAATCCTGCGTCAAACTTTCGTATATTATTAAATCCTCACTCCTTAGTAGATGAAGAAGATTTATCAGATTTAAAGGAAACTATAAAAGAGGAAATGCCTGAATGGCTGAAATCCATAGAACGTTATGGAGATCTGTCAATTGATGATGTTTGGTCATAAGAAAATAATTCAAGGAAATGTATTTTTTTATTTGTTTTCAACAATAACGATAGTAAATCAGATTTTCTAGAACGCAACCAATATTGGACTGATATACTTCGCGCAGTCAGGGTTGCGGAATTTCAGAACACCTGACCCCCTATAATAAAATCAATATCTTGTAGATAAATACAAGCAAATAAAATGAGACCAAAGGGCAGGCTGGGTTAGATTTTTGAGCGTAGCGAGAAAACGTAACCCAGCATTCATGGCATGATGAGTGATTGTTATCGTTTACAAAACTTAGCCTCAGCCTTTTTTAGGTATCAAATTAATTTCCGTGAGTTCAGGTTGTCTGAATTTATAGCGAGTTGGTTTTTGCCGATAGACTGCGTTGCTGAAACAGTTGCGTAGCTTGCTATGCGCCCGTTTCAGCGCCTTGCTATCGACAAAAACCAACTCGCTATAAATTCCGCAACCGTGACCGCGCGAAGTATAACGTACTCCAGCATTTTTTTAAAATAGCCAAGTATTTGCTTGACTAGGTTATCATTTCAATCTTGCTAAAGAATATTTATAAGGAAGAAATTCCTTTTTCCCTTTTACCTACTGTTACATTATGAGCGAAAAAAAAACAATAGATTTATCCAATTTAAGAGGTGACTTTTTCGGTGGTTTAACTGCTGGAGTGGTGGCTTTACCGTTAGCCTTAGCTTTTGGACTTCAATCTGGAATGGGAGCAATAGCAGGACTTTATGGGGCTATTGCAATAGGCATGATTGCCGCTTGGTTTGGTGGTACACCTACCCAAATTAGTGGGCCGACAGGCCCCATGACAGTAGTTTCAGCCGTAGTCATTTCAACAGTAATTGAAGCGCATGGAGGCAGTCTTGAAGCTGCAATGAGTAGTATTATTGCCATATTTTTGCTTTCAGGCGTGTTTCAGATTTTACTGGGCGTTTTTAAACTGGGTCAATATATACGCTATATGCCTTATCCCGTTGTTTCTGGTTTTATGAGTGGTATTGGGGTAATTATAATATTGTTACAGGTTTTCCCTTTTCTGGGTCACACTTCACCCAAAAAGATTTTGAATATATTCTCAGAATTGCCCAGTATAGTTAATACAATTAATCTTGCTTCAGTAGGCTTGGCACTTGCCACCATCGCCACCATTTATTTATTTCCTCGAATCACCAAATTAATTCCCAGTGCATTAATTGCCTTAATTGTATGGACTACTGTATCTACATTAATGGGATTGGATGTGAAAATAATTCGAGATATTCCAGAAGGGTTGCCTGCACTACAGATTGGGTTACTAACCGAACTGGATTTATCAGATCCAATGTTACTGATTATTCCTGCCTTAACCTTGGCGGCATTAGGCACTATTGATTCACTGTTAACCTCAATTGTGGCGGATAACATGACCAAAACTCGGCATAACAGTAATAAAGAATTAATTGGCCAAGGATTAGGCAATATCGGTGCAGCCATGATAGGCGGCATTCCTGGTGCAGGTGCCACCATGCGTACAGTAGTTAATATTAATTCAGGCGGTAAAACTCGGATTTCAGGCGTGATACATGGCTTGGCTTTATTACTGGTTTTATTGGGCGCAGGAGCCTATGCCAGATTGATTCCTTTACCGGTACTTGCAGGGATATTAATTACTGTAGGTATAGGGATTATTGATTACAAAGGTATTAAACATATCATTCATGTTCCAAAGACTGATTCAATTATTATGCTGGTGGTTTTAAGCATGACAGTTTTTGTCGATTTATTACAAGCCGTTGCGGTAGGTATGCTGCTTGCCTGTGTTTTATTTATGAAAAAAATGAGTGATGTGGTGGAACAGAAAACCACTAAAGGTTTTGTCGATCAATTTATACAAGAACACGCTTGGTCAGATGAAGGCAGTATTTCAGAGCAGGTGAGACAGCAGGTTTATATTAAACATTTTGATGGACCAATTTTTTTCGGATTTGCTTCTAAATTTCAGGAAATGCTTAATGCTTTGCCTCAAGTAACCGTCGTTATTATTCGAATGAACCAAGTGCCATATATTGACCAATCAGGACTTTATGCGATTGAGGATGCAGTCATCGCTTTAAAAGAAAGAGATATTATTGTTTTGATGACTGGAATTCAGGGTCAACCCAAAGATATGTTGCGTAATATTGGGATAATTCCAAATTTGATAGCTGAAGCGCATTTATTTGGAGAGTTTTCTCACTGTATAGCAGCTCTAGAAAAGGGGACAGTTAAAGCTGATCCGAGGGAATCGAAAAGTATTAGCTGGAATTTGAATTAATATTGCTTATAAAC
Organism: uncultured Methylomarinum sp.; assembly: GCA_964399475.1. Taxonomy (GTDB): domain Bacteria; phylum Pseudomonadota; class Gammaproteobacteria; order Methylococcales; family Methylomonadaceae; genus QPIN01. Next base: position 2,318 of record CAYNRB010000069.1, on the reverse strand, counting down.
CTCGGTTTCGAGGTTTTTTTTGGTTTGACATTTTATATTTATGAAGCTAAAAAATTCGAAAACAGAACATAAGCTAACTCTGAATGAAGTATTAGACTGGATGCAGGAAGACCAGCTTATTTCAGAGCAAGAGCAACAAGCAATTGAGAATTTTTCCGTACGTTGGGAAAATAGAGAAAAACAAATTTTAGAAATTATCTGTGATTTTCAAGAAAATAAAGATAGCCGTTTAGAAAAGAAATTTACTTTTCAAAAATTATCTGAATGGTTAGCTGCCAAAGTGGGTTTAGCTTATTACTATATTGATCCTCTGAAAATTGATGTGACCGAAGTGACCTCAGTTTGTACCCAGCCCTATGCAGAACGGTTTAATATTTTACCTGTCAAAATAGAAAAAAAAACAATTACTGTCGCAGTTTCTGAACCTTTTATCCGAGAATGGGAAAAAGATTTAAAGCATTTGTTTCCTGAGAAGGAATTTACCCGTGTCTATGCTCACGCTAAAGACATCAAGCGATATATCAGTGAATTGTATGATTTTTCCCATTCTGTACGATATGCCTCAAATAGACCAAAAGAAGACTTTGGACAATTAAATAACCTGGAACAACTGGTCGAACTGGGTAAAAGCAGTGATTTAGAAGTGAATAATCAGCACATAGTTAACCTAGTTAACTGGCTGTTTCAATATGCTTTTGATCAACGTGCCAGCGATATACACCTTGAGCCGAGACGCGATAATAGTAATGTGCGTTTTCGGATTGATGGGGTGATGCATCAAGTTTATCAGATTCCAACTGCGGTTATGAATGCCGTGGTGAGCCGAATTAAAATTCTAGGTCGTATGGATATTGCTGAAAAGCGACGGCCTCAGGATGGTCGGCTTAAAACCCGTAATGATCAGGGAGAGGTTGAATTACGTTTATCAACCATGCCAACAGCCTTTGGCGAAAAGGTAGTCATGCGAATCTTTGATCCAGAAATTTTATTACGGAATTTCTCTGAATTAGGTTTTAGCAACCGAGAAAAGCAGGTATGGCACGAGATGAGTCATCAATCTCATGGCATCATACTGGTCACAGGGCCAACAGGATCCGGTAAAACAACCACTCTGTATTCAACCTTAAAACAATTAGCCACCCCAGAAGTTAATCTGTGTACAGTTGAAGACCCGATAGAATTAATTGAGCACAGTTTTAATCAAATGCAGGTGGATACTAAAATAGGTCTGGATTTTTCATCGGGTATCCGAACCTTATTGAGACAAGACCCTGACATTATTATGGTAGGAGAAATACGCGACCTAGAAACGGCAGATATGGCTATTCAAGCATCATTGACAGGACATTTAGTTTTATCAACCTTGCACACCAATAATGCACCATCGGCGGTGACCCGTTTACTGGAAATTGGAATAAAACCTTATTTAGTTAAATTAACTTTACTCGGTGTGATGGCACAAAGATTAATCAGAACTCTCTGTGCCGATTGTAAAAAGAAACATGTACTCTCTGATGAACAATGGAATGGATTAACACACCCTTTTACTATTAAACAGCCAGAGAATTTATATCAGCCAGTGGGTTGTATCAATTGTAGAAAGACCGGTTATTCAGGCAGAATAGGTATTTATGAAATATTTAAAAACTCCCCAGCCATACAAAAACTGATAACAGAAAATAGTGATGCTAATTCAATTTTAAAAATAGCAATAAAAGAAGGCATGCAAACTTTAAGAATGAGTGGTGTTGAAAAAATGATAGCAGGAATCACCTCACTAGAAGAGGTCTTGCGAGTCACACCCGAGAATACAGCGTTATAAATGATTTCTTATTTGTAGAGCGGACTTCAGTCCGCTATGCTCTTATTATTTAACTCTGACCCCAATAGTTTCGGAATCTGTAAGGCGAAACGTAGGTTGGATGAGCGATAGCGTAATCCGACATTTTTGACCAAAAAGGGATGATTTTCGAATGAATGGCGGAATTTTCTATTGCTTTCCACCTTACTGGTTGCTGTGAATAATTCAATAAAATTGACTCTGACCCCTATTATTACGAATTAGAAAAAAATTAAAATGAGAAAATACAAAAAATTGGAACAATTGCTAAAAGACAAGTCACAGCCAATAAATAAAGCCGGATTTGCCGATTTATTAATCAACGAATTAAAAAATTCTAGCTGCATGATTTATGGTGAAACAATTGAAGACAAAGCCGTATTATTAGCAGAATTAATAACCCAGAAAGAGAGCCTACAACTAAAAAAATCAATCTTTAATCAAAAGATCGAATTTGTAGTCAAAGGCAAAATCATCA
>CAYNRB010000068.1:0-14231 GCA_964399475.1 uncultured Methylomarinum sp. | reverse complement strand
ATAGTAGAACTCGACAGGCTATTAAAAAACAGGCGAACCCCAATACCCTTAGACGATATTCTAGACCGGCTTGAATGCAGTAAATCTACTTTTCAACGTATTCAAAGGCAGATGATTGATTTCCTGGGCGCACCAATAAAAAACATCAAAAACCAAGGCTATTATTATGCTTTAGCTGAAGGCGAACACTTCGAATTACCGGGGCTATGGTTTAGCCCAGAAGAAATCATTGCCTTATCACTCTTCGAACAACTTAGCGAATCATTCCAACCCGCAGTGATAAAAAAAATACTAGATCCACTCCATAAACGCTTGGAAAAATTACTGGATCAACAACAAATCACCCCACAAAGCTGGCAAACACGCATAAAAATAACCGCACTCTGGCAACGACCCTGCGAGCCCGAACATTTTTCTCGTATTGCCTATGCTCTACTGCATCGACAGCAAATTGAAATAGACTATTGGCAATGGCAAACGGACATTCTACAAACACGTCACATTAGTCCACAACGCATTATTTATTATCGTGACAACTGGTATCTTGATGCATGGTGCCACTTAAGACAAGCACTACGTACCTTCTCAATTGATGCCATCAAACGAACACAAAAAACAGATAAAAAAGCGATAGATATTCCCTCGGAAAAATTAGACGCACACGTCCTGCAAGGTTATGGCATATTTTCCGGCAAAGTGATTGCACATGCCAAACTAAAATTCTCCAAAGAAATATCCCCCAGAGTCAGCAGAGAAAAATGGCATCCAAAGCAAACACATAGCTGGACAAAAAAGGGGGAATATTTACTCACCATCCCCTACAGTGACCCACGAGAATTAATTCGTGACATACTCAGATACGGTGCAGATGTCAAAGTACTGGAACCTGAAACGCTGAGAAAAAGCATACAAGATGAATTAGCACGAGCATTGAAAAAATATTTTTGAAAGGGTCAGAATTTGGGACTTTGTTATGAGACGATTAAACCTATGAATACTAAAAAGTTATATTATCAATATTGGGGCAAGGCTTCTAAAGAAGATAATAGCTATCATCTTTTTCCTTATCATTGTTTGGATGTGGCGGCGGTGGCCAGTGCATGGTGGCAGCATCGCTCAGGTATCCACAATGGTTTTGTAAAAGCAACAGGAGTAACTGAAGAGCAGGCACGAGCTTGGATGTTGTTTTTTTATTACTTCTCCTATGCAAAAGGCAGAATCAGGATGGGAGTATGAACATCAAAAAGGGTATTTGATTTATATGTAGCTGAAGTTTCCCGGTTTTTAAATCGACAGAACCCACTATAGATAAGGGGTTTTAATTTAGCTGGTTTTGCCTCAAATGTAGCAAACCCCAATTTTAATGGTTTCTCTTTATACGTCACGGCGAAAATAATTGGGAAACTTCAGTTATATGTAGCAGAGAGGGTTGGAAAAGGTTGAGGAAAACCTACAAGAATAAATAGCCTTGCTTTTTTGTCGCCTACTTGTTACATTAAAATTATGAATTACTAAATTCAGACGACCACTACTTTTGATAAGTGGTTTAGCAAAATTAAAGACAAATCAACAAAATACCGATTAGAGGCTCGATTATCACGGCTTTCCAGGGGTAACTTTGACGATGCAACACCCGTAGCAAGTAGTTTATTTGAATTACGTTTTTTCTTTGGCTCTGGTTTTCGTATTTATTACACCCTAGTGGACGGTAAGATTGTCCTGTTGCTTTGCGGTGGTGATAAATCCACACAAAGTTCTAATGTTGAACAAGCAAAAATATTGCTTAAAGAATTAAAAAAAGGCCCAGCTAATGACACTTAAAACCAAACCCTTTGAATTTGCAAGTAATGTTGAGAGTAAAGAAGATGTGGCGATGTATCTCTCTATTTTTCTTGAAGAAAATGGTGTTGATGGATTGACTCAAGCCTTAGAGTATTTAGCTAAAGCAAAAGGTATAAGTCAAATAGCTAAAGAAACGGGTCTAAATAGACAAAGTCTTTATCGAACATTAACTTCTGAGGGAAAGCCTAAGTTTGAAACCATCGATAAAATTGTACACGCATTGGGCTTTAAATTGACGATTGAACCTATTTAAACGACTTGCGAACATATCGTTCTCATGCTCCTGCGTGGGAATGCAACTTGTCGACTGTATGGAAACCAAAAGTGGCACTCAAAGCAGACACATAGCTGGACAAAACAGGGACAGTATCTACTCACCATTCCTTACAGCGACCTGCGAGAATTAACCAGAGACATGCTCAGATACGGTGCAGAAGTAGAAGTACTGGAACCTGAATCGTTTAGAAACAGCATAAAAAATGAACTGGCACGGGCACTGAAAAAATATTTTTGAAAGGGTCAGGATTTGGGACTTTGTTATGAGACGATTAAACCTATGAATACTGAAAAATCATATTATCAATACTGGGGCAAGGCTTCTAAAGAAGATAATAGCTATCATCTTTTGCCTTATCATTGTTTGGATGTGGCGGCGGTGGGAAGGTTATTGCTTTCTACTGACAAACCACTATGCAAAAAACTAGCAAAACAATTAAATGTAAAACCAAAATGGCTAAGAGATTTTTTTACATTTTGCTTGGTTTTACATGATTTAGGTAAATTTTCTCGGTCATTTCAAGGATTGAGACAAGGCTTGTCAGATAACTTGGTTAAAGAAAACAAAAGAATGCCTTATGAAGTACGACATGACAGTTTGGGTTTTTGGGCATGGGTTAAAGTCATAAATCCTGCATTATCTAAAAATTTTCCATTGATAAACTTTTCAGATAAAGAATCGAAAGTATGGCTTAAATATTGCGAACCCTGGATGGAAATTGTTACGGGACATCATGGTATGCCGCCAAAAAATTCTATTAAATCATTTAATAACCATTTCCAATCAGAAGATAGCCTGGCACTACTAGAATTCACTCAGGACGGTTTCAAATTACTACTAAACAATTTTGATTTTCGACCTTTATTAGATAAACAGCTAAAAAAACGCTTGCAAGCAGTGTCATGGCAGTTAGCAGGTCTTGCCGTATTAGCGGATTGGACAGGTTCAAATCAAGATTATTTTAGCTATGACAGTAAACCACAGGATTTAAAGAAGTATTGGCAAACAGCCCTGGCAAGCGCACAAGAAGCAATAGATACTTTACCTAAACCTATAAAAAACAAGCCATTTAGCGGCATTAAAAACTTATTCCCTTTTATTGAACAACCTACACCTTTGCAAGAATATGCAATTAAAGAGCTACTTTCAGACAAGCCTCAGTTATTTATTTTGGAAGATGTTACAGGTGCCGGTAAAACAGAAGCTGCATTAACCTTAGTGCATCGGCTAATGGACAAAGATTTAGCGGATGGTTTATATGTAGCTTTGCCCACAATGGCGACAGCCAATGCCATGTATCAACGGCTGGGAAAGGTTTATAGTAAATTCTATCGAACTGATGATAATCAACCCTCATTAATTTTGGCACATGGGGCGAGGGAGTTATCAGAAAGTTTTAGAGAATCCTTTATCCTATCTGAGCAACCAATAGAAGATAGCGATTACCAGTCAGGAACAAAAGGAGAAGACCAAGAACAAAGTGCTACCGCCTATTGCAATGCGTGGCTGGCAGATAGTCGTAAAAAATCTTTGCTAGCAGATGTCGGTGTTGGAACGCTAGATCAGGCTTTATTAGCTGTATTACCCGCAAGGCATCAGTCCCTTAGATTATTGGGGCTAGCTCGAAAAGTGTTATTAGTTGATGAAGTTCATGCCTATGATGTCTATATGCTGAATTTACTCAATGCTTTGTTAGAAGCGCATGCTCGGCAAGGCGGTAGTGTTATTCTGTTATCGGCAACTTTACCGCAAAAAATGCGGAAATCATTAGTTACAGCATTTCATCAGGGATTAGGAGAAGATTCTCCTCAATTGGTAAAGGAAAAAGACTATCCGCTTATCACTCATACGCCAGCCACTAATGAAATAGAGAAAGCTGTTGATACAAGGGAAGAAGTTAAAAGAACGGTAAAAGTTGAACGAATCAATAGCGAACAAGATGCATTAGATAAAATAATAAAAGCAAGTAATGCAGGGCAATGTGTGTGCTGGATTCGCAATACCGTTAAATCGGCAAGACAATCTTATCAAGATTTGTTGGATACAGGAACAAACCCCACACTGCTCAGTTTGTTCCATAGTCGTTTTGCCATGGGTGACCGTCAAGTTATTGAAAAAAAAACTTTAGACAACTTTGGTAATGAATCAACCCCTGAGCAACGCAAAGGACAAATATTGATTGCCACACAAGTTGTTGAACAGTCGTTAGACCTGGATTTTGATTTGATGATTACCGACCTTGCACCCATTGACTTGATTATTCAAAGAGCGGGGCGATTACAGCGTCATGTCCGTGATGCACAAGGAAACCGCCTGATTAAAACAGGTGCAAAAGATCAACGAGGCACGCCTTTATTAATGATATGTTCACCGGAACCTTTAGCGGATGCGACAGAGGATTGGCTAAAACCCGACCATGCGGGAACCCAAGCCGTTTATCCTCATGTCGGACAATTATGGCTTACGGCAAAGTTATTATTAGGTAAAGGTGAAAATCAATTTACCATGCCGGAAGATGCAAGAGATTTGATTGAAGGTGTGTATTCATATGAAGCCGAAGACGCGATACCATCCCAACTGTTAGAGGCATCTTTTGATGCAGAAGCCAAAGGATTGGTACAAAGAAGTATGGCAGATTTTAATGTACTCAAATTAAGTAAAGGTTACACATACGCCAGTGGTGACTGGAGTGAAGAAACTCGAATCCCTACTCGACTAACAGAACAAGAAACTGTTTCTGTCGCATTGGCTGTATGGGAAGAAGGAAAATTAAAGCCTTATATTGCCAATCAGCAATATTCCTGGGCTTTGAGTACCGTTAAATTACCTGAATATGAATGGGAAAAGGCTCAAAAATCTATACCAGAAAAGTTAAAACCTTTTATTGAAGATTTAAAAGAAGAAAATAAAGCACTGCGTTGGGTGGAGGTTTTTCCACTTATTAATGAAACAGAAGATTATTACTCGGCTAAAGATGGATTTACAGTTGAAATCCCCACGGGTGTGGGGAACGCTTAAACAACGCTTACTTAAAATAAATAAAGTAGCGGTTCATCCCAAATTAATTTTAAGGAACTATTACCAGAATACTAAGAATCATAGTAAATGTAAATTTTTAATTATTCTTTAAATAAATAAAGTAGCTTATGAAATAATTGACTATTGTGTTTTTGTTGATATAATTTTCTTTTGGGTTGTGCAGAGAGTTATGCAATATGAATCAAATAACTGAACTAATTGAAGCTATTAATAAATTTGAGCCAACACCTTTGGCAGTTGTAGGACTCGCCTTAGTTTCATTAATAGCTATCATAGGGTTGGCAATTGTTGTAGTTATAAAAACATAGTCAACTTCATAGTTTCCACTGTCTCCGTGGGAACTCATACTGGAACGCTCCTGCGATCCGTGACGCAGAGCATCACTTGCTGCATTCTCACGCAGAGCATGGGGACGATTGAAATTTATATGGAGATAGTATGAACTTAATCACCACCGTTTGGATTTCATAGTTCCCACGGTCTCCGTGGGAACTCATACAGGAACGCTCCTGCGTTCCGTGACGCAGAGCGTCACTTACTGCATTCCCACGCAGAGCATGGGAACGATTGAAACTTTATTTAGGAGACAGCATGAATTTAATCACCACTGCTTGGATTCCCGTGATTTATCAAGATGGCACAAAAGGACTTATTGCGCCATGGAAAATCACAGAAACTGAAAACCCTGTGATTGAAATCAATGCCCCAAGAGCAGATTTTCAAGGGGGATTATATCAATTTCTCATTGGCTTATTACAAACTGGCTTTGCACCAGAAGATGAAGATCAATGGCTGGAATATTGGGAGGAAACACCTTCAATAAATGAGTTACAAGAATCTTTAGGAAAGCTAGCATTTGCTTTTAATTTAGATAATTCAGAGGATGTAGCTTTTTTACAAGACTACGATTTGCCCGAAGGTGAAAGCAAGCATATATCCGCTTTATTAATTGAAGCACCTGGTGGCAATGCATTAAAAAACAATTCTGATCATTTTGTAAAACGAGGGCAAGTCAATCAGCTCTGCCTTAGCTGTACGGCAACTGCATTATTTACGCTACAAGCCAACGCACCTTCAGGTGGTGTAGGGCATCGGGTAAGTTTACGTGGTGGAGGCCCGTTAACCACGCTACTGTTACCTGAAAATAAAGCAACAACCTTATGGCAAAAGCTTTGGCTAAATGTTCTTAATCAAGAGGAAATGGAGTCAGCAGAAACAATTGATGCTCGTGTTTTACCTTGGTTAGGTAAAACACGATTATCTGACAAAAGTGGCGTTATTACCACGCCAGAAACAGTTCATCCATTACAGCAATTTTGGGGGATGCCTAGACGTATTCGATTAACCACAAAAATAGAAAATAAGGTCTGTGATCTTTGTGGAAACCAGTCTGAGCAATTATATACAGAATTCATTACTAAAAATTATGGGGTTAATTATGAGGGTGCATGGTTACATCCTCTAACACCTTACCGTTTTGATATAAAAGAAAAAGAACCACCCTTGTCACTTAAAGGTCAGCAAGGAGGATTGGGATATCGTCATTGGCTAGGTATGGCTTTGCAAGATTCAGACAATGGCGATAAAGCCGCTGCGATAGTCCAGTTTTACAATAGTGAACGGGGGCGTAATTTTGAAATGGATTCTGCGTCGCTCTGGTGCTTTGGCTACGATATGGACAATATGAAAGCACGTTGTTGGTACGAATCACACTTCCCCGTTTTTTATTTAGATCCTAAGCAAAAAAACAATCTAATGGCATGGGGAGCTGAGTTTATAAATCCGGCGAGAGAAGTCGTTAAAATTTTACGTTTACAAGTCAAAGAAGCCTGGTTTCGCCGCCCCAAAGACGTTAAAGGTGATATGTCTCATATTGATATGCAATTTTGGCAAGCGACTGAAACTGATTTTTATAAAATTTTGGAACAGCTGGCAATGTTATCAGGTGATACAGAAATGGCGCCTGCCAAGTTTTATCAAATATGGTTTAAATGTCTGGAAAAACAAACCAGGCTGGTTTTTGAAACTGCAACACTAGAATCAACACCAAAAGATTTAGATTTAAAAAGAATCATTGCGGCCCAAAATAATTTATGGAAAAAATTTTACAGTAATAAAACCATTAAAAACCTTAGATTGAGAGCAACACCAGAGGAGACTGAAGCATGAGTCAGTATTATTTTTTTGAATATGAAGATATTCAAACGATACAGCGATGGCATGAGTCGCTAGATAAAAATCGTGGCGACCGTGCTAGATTACGCCGCGCAGAAAGCCCTGAAGATGTTTTATTAACAGCCGCCTTTTTTAATTTTTTAGAAGAAATGAAGGCAACTAATTGGCAAGAGCATATTCCTATTTTAACCATGGCCACTATTGCCGGGGTTTTGTCGCATGTTAAACCTAATGGTGAAAACAAAAGCTTTGCAGAACAATTAGCAACTCCCCTTGAGGGGAAAAAGAAAGCACCAATGAGCGAGCTACGTTTTCAGCAGTTACAAAAAAGCCCCAGTCCCGAATATTTTTACAGGCGTATTATTAGAGCCATTCAACTATTAAAGGGACAGGTCAATATCGTTTCACTGTCGCATGACATTATTCAATGGCATAAAGAATTTGAACACCCTGTTAGCCATTCACCTACTAAACGCTTAGCTGTCCGCTGGGCAACGGACTATTTTACAGCCTTAGCTAAGATTAAATCATAAATACAAGGAAAATAACTATGAGTCGCTTTATTCAATTACATTTATTAACCGCCTATCCTCCCGCTAATTTAAATCGTGATGATATGGGCAGCCCTAAAACTGCAAAAATGGGAGGTTATGATCGTTTAAGAGTCTCTTCTCAATGTTTAAAAAGAACATGGCGCACCTCAGATGGTTTTGCAGAGGCACTGGAAGGGCATATTGGAACACGAACGAAAGAAATGGGCTTAAAAGCCTATCAACAGATGATCGACAAAGGCATTTCTCATAAAAAAGCACTGGAATGGACACAGCCTATTGCGGGCGTATTTGGTAAATTAAAACAGATTCCTAAAAAAGATAAGGAAGCCTTAAAAAAACTGCCGACTGATAGTGCCGAGCGCATACAAAAAGAACTTGAGGAACTAGAAATTGAACAGTTAGCTTTTTTTGATACTCAAGAGGAACAGGCAATTTTAAAACTTGCCAGTGCGATTGCAGAACGCGAAGAAGAAGCAAGCACAGATGAATTAAATTTATTACGCCAAAAAGTAACGGATGTTGATATTGCCCTATTCGGACGTATGTTAGCATCCAGCCCTGCTTTTAATATCGAAGCTGCCTGCCAGGTTGCTCACGCCATCAGTGTTCACCCCATTATCATTGAAGATGATTACTTTACAGCGATAGATGATTTAAATGATGGACAGGATGATACAGGCGCATCTCATATTGGTGAAACACGCTTTGCCGCAGGGCTATTTTATTCCTATATCTGCATTAACCGTGAATTACTCATTGAAAACCTAAACGACGATGAAGTCTTAGCCAATAAAGCCATTCGGGCATTAACCGAAGCCGCCGTTAAAGTCGCTCCCGAAGGCAAGCAAAACAGCTTTGCTTCTCGCGCCTATGCTTCTTATGTTTTAGCCGAAAAAGGCAATCAACAACCACGATCATTATCAGTTGCATATTTGAAACCAATTATGGACAGGGAAAATAAAGACTTTATTACCGACTCAATTACCGCGCTAGTCAGGCAAAGAGATAGTTTTGATAAAGTTTATGGTGCTTGTTCAGATAGTCATTATCAAATGGATGTTTCTAAAGTAGAAGGTTCATTGGCGGAATTGCTGGATTTTGTTGGTCAATAAGGAGAAACACATGGACACACTTGTATTTCGACTTTATGGAGAGATGGCAAGCTGGGGTGAAATAGCGGTGGGTGAAGACCGTCATACAGCAAGCTACCCGAGTAAATCAGCTATTATTGGATTATTAGGTGCTGCACTTGGCATTAAACGGGAGAATGAAGACAAACAACTACAATTACAGCAAGGCTATACAGTTGCTGTAGAAGTATTCTTGACAGGCCATTTACTGCGTGATTATCACACCACACAAGTACCCAGTTCAGTAGGAAAAAATAATTACCGTACAAGAAGAGATGAAATAGTGTTAGGCAAAAAACAGCTAGGGACTATTTTATCCAGTCGAGAATATCGTTGTGGTGCATTGGCATTAGTGGCTATACGTGCTTTGGATTCTGCACCTTTTTCTTTGGCGGATATTAAAACAGATCTTTTACAGCCTAAGTTCCATTTGTATTTAGGTAGAAAATCCTGTCCATTAGCTTCGCCAATGGAACCTCAACTTATCCAGCAGGCTCATTATTATGATGCGTTTAAAGCCTATCAGCATAAGCCAATGTTACCAAGCTATGAAGATGAAACAGGTGAATTATCCAAAGGTGATTATATTTGCTTAGGCAGGCCTAAAGACCGACATTATTATTGGGAAGGAAAATCTGAAGATTTTTCTAAGTCCCTGGATTTAAAAAGCATGCAAACGCGTACTCGTCACGACCAACCTCTATCAAGAAAACGCTGGCAGTTTTCGCCCCGTCAGGAGCACTATTTATTTATGCAAGGAGATGAATAATGTATTTTTCCAGAATAAAACTGCGTCCAGAAATACTTAAATCATCACAACTCCATCGCGTGTTAGAAAATAATGTCTATGGTGCTCACCGTTTGTTGTGGGATTTGTTCTCAGAGACAAAAAGAAACCATATTTATCGAGAAGAAATAGCGCGAGAGCAACTGGGTAGTTCCGCTAATGTTCGAGGAGAATCTATTTATTATATGGTTTCAAAATCTAAACCCATTGAGCCTGAACATTCATTATTTAAGGTTGAAACTAAAGATTATCAACCTCAACTCAAAGCGGGGCAAATAGTAGATTTTGAGTGCAGAGTGAACCCTGTTGTTACCAAAAATGCCAAAAAACATGACGTAGTAATGAATGCGCAGTTAGTGACCCTCAAAGAGCTAATAAAAGAATTTAATTTAGAGGATGAATTAGCTGAAAAGCTAGGAAAAAAAGATTATAAAAAGGCTTTATTAATTAATGGCGGAGAACCACTTAAACAACGATTGATTAATATATTGACCAGCAATAGTCGATACACAGAACGCTTACAACAGATTTCAACTATAGATGACTTGCTGGAATGGGTGGTTAAAGCACAGGTGGAAGCAGCCTTAGAAAACTGGTGGAAAAAACAAGGTCAGCGGTGTGGGTTTACATTAATCATTGACGATTCTGGGTTAAGCAAACTACAGACTAGTGCTTATCAATGGCACGCATTACCAGAAAAAGGAAAACGTGCTGGGTTTAGCTCTGTTGATTTTATAGGAAAATTACAAATTACCGATATTGATCAATTCAAAAAAGCACTATTTGATGGGATAGGCCGGTCAAAAGCTTTTGGCTGTGGTCTGTTGATGATTAGGCGAACATAATTGAAGAAGATTCCATGTGGTAGGTAATAATTAATGCTATAGTCGTATGACAAGTCATACGGGAAGGGTAAAAATGAGAATCAACGCAAGATTAGATGAACAAAGCGAACAAAACTTACTGTTTATCAAAGAGAAAACCGGTGAAACTGTTACACGGATTATTAAAGAGCTTTTATCTGAAAAAGCCGAAACATTGAAATCTAAGCATAAACCAGGTAGTAAAATGCAGGCTTTACTGAAAAGCGACTTTGTTAGTTGTGCGGAAGGGCCAGAAGATGGTTCAACTAATTATAAGCATTATATTAGCGAATATCTAGATGAAAAATTTGATAATCGCTGATACAGGATATTTTGCAGCATTAGCAAATCCAAAAGACCGCTATCACCAACAAGCTTTATTAACGAGTGACAAAATAACGGATGATTTAATAACTACTTGGCCTGTTATCACTGAAACGTGTCACTATCTTATTAAAAAAGTTTCACCAAAATCTCAAGCCTTATTGCTAGCTAATATAAAATCAGGGTTCATCAAAATATCAGAAGTTAAGAATTTAAATTTGGATAAAATGGCCGCATTAATCATTAAATATTCTGACTTACCCATGGACTTAGCCGATGCCTCCTTAGTCATATTGGCAGAAGAATTAGGCCATGGTCGTATCCTTTCCACTGATCAGCGAGATTTTAGAACCTATCGCTGGAAAAATCATAAACCTTTTCACAACTTGTTATTACCGGATTCCTGATATTGGTAATCTCATCATCATGAAAGTAACTATTTTTATGGTCTTTGTTTACATAAAGCCCAATTGTTTGGTCTAATCTTTACTGCTATAATTTGTCTAACAACATGTCCGACAAGAGGTGTAAAATGCGAATCACCGCCCGTATTGATGATAGTTATGAGCAGAAACTCAAAACTATTCAACAAATAACCCATTTAAATACAACTGAAATTATCAAACAAGCCTTGGACTTACTCTATGAAAAAACAGAATTAACAGGGAAAGAAAAAAATCAGCAGTTGCTGAAAAAGCTTGCAGGTATAGGACATGGGCCAGAAGATGGTTCGGTCAATTATAAAAAATATATAGCAGAATCACTTGATGAAAAATTCGATCATCGTTGATACTGGTTTTTGGTATGCCTTGCTTAACGAAGATGATCATTTTCATAACTTAGCTGTCAGTACTCTAAAGAAGATTGATTGCTCTCTGTGTTGCACATGGCCAGTGATTACAGAAACTAGTTATTTTTTACAATCCAGATTAGGGCAACGACAAGCCTGTGAATTTTTAGATGCATATAATAAGGGACTTTATCAAATTTACAATCTTTCATCAGATCAAATGCAGCAGATTGTCAAATTAATGCATAAATATGCTGACTTACCTATGGATTTAGCCGATGCATCATTAGTCATTCTTGCTGAAGAGTTGGGTCATGGTCGAATACTTTCCACTGATCAACGAGATTTTAGAACCTACCGATGGAAAAATAATAAACCTTTTCAAAACCTATTATTACCGGATTCCTAATGCTACCTCCATTAAAACCAATAGCCATGAAAGAACGTATTTCCATGGTCTTTCTTCAAAAAGGCCAGATTGATGTCAAAGACGGTGCTTTTGTCGAAATAGATAAAGAAGGTGTTCGCACCCACATACCCGTGGGTAGTGTTGCTTGTATCATGTTAGAACCTGGCACGCGTATTTCTCATCATGCTGTGGCATTAGCCGCACGGTCTGGCACATTATTAGTCTGGGTCGGCGAAGCTGGCGTAAGACTTTATGCATCAGGTCAACCAGGAGGTGCCCGCTCCGACCGTTTATTGTATCAGGCAAAATTAGCACTTGATGACAGTGCCCGTTTAAAAGTGGTCAGAAAAATGTACGAAATTCGTTTTGGCGAAAAACCGCCTGAGCGACGTAGTGTTGAACAATTACGCGGAATAGAAGGCTCAAGAGTCAAAAAAACCTATCAATTATTAGCCAAACAGGCGGGTGTTACCTGGAAAGGTCGTCATTATGATCGCAATCAGTGGGATAGCGCTGACATGCCCAATCGCTGTATTAGCTCTGCCACTGCCTGTTTATACGGTATTAGCGAAGCAGCTATTTTAGCCGCAGGTTATGCCCCCGCCATTGGCTTTATTCACACAGGAAAACCCTTATCCTTTGTATATGATATCGCTGATTTATTTAAGTTTGACGATATTATTCCCCATGCTTTTAAAATTGCAGCTAAAAATTATCATGACCCTGAACGTGAAGTGCGTTTAATGTGTAGAGACATTTTCAGACAATCAAAAATCCTTAAAAAAATAATACCCACCATAGAAGAAGTGTTAGCAGCAGGCGAAGTTGAAATACCCAAGCCCACAGAGGAAAACATTGCCCTGGCCATTCCAAATCCTGAGAGTATAGGCGATGTTGGTCATCGTAACTGAAAACGTACCACCACGTTTACGTGGTCGTCTAGCTGTTTGGTTAATAGAAATCCGTGCTGGTGTCTATGTGGGTAATTTATCCACCAAAGTGAGAGAAATGATCTGGGAACAGGTTAAAGCAGGTATTGAAGATGGAAATGCCATCATGACCTGGAGTACCAATACCGAATCAGGTTTTGACTTTCTCACTTTAGGGGAAAACCGTCGTTTACCCGTTGAACTTGATGGATTGAAACTAGTTTCTTTTTATCCTCTTGAAGACAAAAAGGATAACAATGCTCATTAAAAATTTAACTTTAAAAATCACCATTTTTGTTGGTAAAAAACTTAAGGGTGTTATTCCTCTTTACTAACAATATGTTATGATAAGAGTGTTCCCCACATCCGTGGGGATGAACCGTCTAACTATTTTTTTCACCGATTATCCCACCTGTGTTCCCCACATCCGTGGGGATGAACCGCATGAATAATAAATCAGCTGGAAAAATACAAAGTGTTCCCCACATCCGTGGGGATGAACCGCTATATTTCTAACTTCATCATAAAATTCTAAAGTGTTCCCCACATCCGTGGGGATGAACCGTATAAGCAGGATGAACCAGTTCATTTGCAATCGTGTTCCCCACATCCGTGGGGATGAACCTTAATCTATCTTCTGGCACCCATCATTACACCCGTGTTCCCCACATCCGTGGGGATGAACCGAGCTTTATTGATTTCAGATGGTGCTGTTATTAGTGTTCCCCACATCCGTGGGGATGAACCGGCTGGAGTTAATTTTATTGTAGGTATATAATCGTGTTCCCCACATCCGTGGGGATGAACCGGCTTTCTCAATGTCACTAAAACCTATTCTAATGTGTTCCCCACATCCGTGGGGATGAACCGTTCAGGAATTGGCTGTTCCCGACTGGTATCAAGTGTTCCCCACATCCGTGGGGATGAACCGAATTATAAAGATGGAAAATCATTATTTAGATCGTGTTCCCCACATCCGTGGGGATGAACCGTTATCTAATAACCTATTTGGGTCTCTTCCATAGTGTTCCCCACATCCGTGGGGATGAACCGCTATACTATCAACAGTCTTTAAAGAAAGGGATGTGTTCCCCACATCCGTGGGGATGAAC
>CAYNRB010000067.1:8008-14565 GCA_964399475.1 uncultured Methylomarinum sp. | reverse complement strand
TTGAATGATAAAATTTTCAGACCTTTATCTTCTTTTTCAACAAAAACCTCGGGTGCTTTGATTTCTTCTGTCAGTTGATAGTGTGGTGCTAGATCTGCCATAGTCTCAAGCAAAAATTGGCGTTTTAAAAGAGGTGAATTTAAACATAGTAACAAAAGGCTGCCAGGTGCCATGAATTCATCAAGTCGGCGTATTATCTTAGGGTAGTCTTTTAAAATGTCAACACTGCCTTTTTGGAATGTAGGCGGGTCACAAATTAATAAATCAAAAGCACCGCGTTTTTTTAAACGAGAAAATGATTTAAATATATTTAGTTTTTCAAAACGCACTGGTTCTAATGGCTGATGATTTAAACGATGGTTTTCACGACCATAATTTAAGGCGGCGCTACTCATATCTACATTTAAAACCGACTTGGCACCACCGGCAATAGCGGCTACTGAAAATCCACAGGTATAAGCAAATAAATTGAGTACCCGTTTATTTTTACACTGTTGTTGTACCCAGTTACGTCCATTTTTCATATCTAGAAATAAGCCTGTATTTTGCGTTTGACCCAGACGAATATTAAAACGTAAATCATTTTCTAGGATAGATAGATGAGTAATGGTTTCACCCTGAATAACTTCAATAGGCGCTAATAATTTATATCGATGTTGCAGTTGTACACTTTTACAATCTGGTAATTTTGATAAGAGTTTATCAGCTAATATTTCAATTTCAGATGGCGGCTCGGGGGAATATAAAGTAATTAATAATACCGGAGGGAGCCAGTCAATAGTCACATGATGAAGTCCATCATAGGCATGTCCACGTCCATGAAATAAGCGCTGGGCTTGTAATAGATTGTCTGAGGTTGTGGGTATTTTTAGATATTTGAGCAGTTGCGATAAAGTTGACAAACAATTAACCTATTAAATCTTTTGGACGTTGAAGCAGAAAACTACCCTGGTATGTTTCCCAGTATTGATCCAACTGAATAGTTGCCAAGCTAGCTGTTGGTAAGAGTTTACCATCAGCTGGAATAGGAATATTAACTACAAAATAACGTAAAAGTTCTTCCAGTCCAGGATTATGACCGACTAATAAACAGCGCTGAACTGAATCGTGAATTGAGGAGACAATCTGTAGCAAATCTGACAAATCAGCCGCATAAATACTTTCATCCGTTAGAATTGAGTCAGTAGCAATTTCCAGGCTGTTACAAATTATTATTGCAGTGTCTAGCGCTCGTTGGGCTGGAGAGCTAATAACTAGATCAGGCAGTAGTTCTTGTGTTTCCAGCCATAGGCCTATTTGTTTGGCATTTTGGCGACCCCGTTTTTTTAAGGGACGATCAAAATCATTAGTATGGGCATTCCAATCTGATTTAGCGTGCCTTAATAGTATTAATTGTTTGCCTGTTTGTTGCATTGTTTAGCCCTTTTCAGTTTTTTCTCCGAAAATAAGTAGGTGTCGATCACTTATTTGTTCTACCTTCAGTTCCAGCAGATCTGTATCAATTAGTTGTTGTTCTATTTCTTCTATTGTAAAGGCGGCAAGAAGGGAGTTGTAAAAATCCTCTTGTAATATCAGCGGTTCATTAGCGGAGCATTCCTTAACTAGTCGTTTTGCATCTTCAGGACTATCAGGTCGAAAAAGATCAGTAATTAAAATTTTAGTACCCGGTGAACTGTATTGTAAAATCGTATCCCATAAAGTTTCGGGGCGATGCAAATGATGTAGAAAACTATTGCTGACTATTGCAGAATATGAAAATCTAGGAATGGATGCGCCAGGAAGGATGCCTTTTATAAAGCTGATTCTACTGCCCAATCCAGATTCAGATGCTTTACGTTTTTCAGCCAGTTTTATCATCTCAGTCGATCCATCTACACCTATTACAAAACTGTTTTGAACATGACTTGCAAATCGGAATGTAATATCTCCGGGTCCACAGCCTAGGTCGAGTATGTATCCATCTGGTTTTAAATCAGGAAAATGAAGTTTTGCTGCTTGAATGATTAATTGATGAGAGGCTTCGAAATCAGCTGATGCGTAGGCTTCTGCTTGAAACTTATCATTCATTAATTCAGCTTCAACAATTCTTTGCATATTAAATTTCTTAGGGTGAGGATGAATTCTTGCTTCTGGTTTTCTTTGTATAAAGGGGAATAAGTGTGGGGGTATTCGAAATGGAGTGAAAAAACTTATTTTCTCACTCCAATATCCATTTTTTTACAAATATTATTCAGCTATTGGGATTAATCTGAAAATTAAAACTCCAGCAATTCAACTTCAAAAATCAAAGTTGCATTGGGGTCTATATCTGCTCCTGCACCACGTTCTCCATAGGCAAGATCAGAAGGGATAAAGAAACGATATTTAGCACCTTTATTCATTAACTGTAAGCCTTCAGTCCAGCCTGCTATGACTCTGTTTAATGGGAATGATGCCGGTGCATTGCGGCTATAAGAGCTGTCGAATTCCTTTCCATTCAGATTTGTGCCTTTATAATGTACGGTGACAGTGGTTGTCGCAGAAGGGGATGCGCCTTCTCCCTGGGTTAAAATTTCATATTGCAGACCACTGCTAGTCGTTACAATGTTTTCTTTTTTTGTGTTTTCAGCCAGAAAGGCTATGCCTACTGCTTTGTTTTCTTCAGGTGTTGTGGCATTTGCGATTGATTGCATAGTAAGTCCTATTAGTACAGCGGTTAATATTGCAACAATCCGGCGTTTAATGATTTTCATTGATTATCCTATTGTCCAAAAAAGAACTATTTTATCAAAAAAACCAGGCGTTGCTTTCTAATTCTTTCTTACATTTTGAAATTTGTCGGCGGTATTGGTTAGCTCGGTTTTTTACTTTATTGGCAACTTTGATTAACCAGGCTTTTTTTAAGTAAGTTTTTCGTTTATAGCCACCGTGTCCTTCATGATAGGCAAGATAGAGTTTATTGCTATCCCATTTTGAGATAGCCAATTTTTTATGGCTAATGGTGCAATACCAGCCTATAAAATCACAAGCATCGGCAAAATCATCTCTGTCAGCACTCCAATGACTTCTATTGTCGTTTAGATAATCTTGCCAAGTACCATCTTGAGCTTGAGCATAGCCATAAGCACTGCTAGACCGAAACCAGGGGATAATGCCCAATATCCAAGGCCTGGGAGGCTGAGCATCTGCAACAAAAGCAGATTCTTGATGCATAATCGCCATGCTTACATGAATGGGTACACCCCATTTCTCAGCGGATTCTTTAGCTACAAAATACCAATCTTGTTTTTCTCTGAAAATATCACAAATATTGTTAATATTTCTGGGTGGAGATGTGGTACAAGAAAAAAGCACGAGAGGAAACAAAACAAGCATGTTTTTTTTGAATTGAGTCGTTAAGTGAACTTGCAAGATTGAACTCATTTAATTAACCTTTTTTTATTCTGAAAGAGGTATTGGAAATTAGTCTGAACTAAGAAATAGAACCCAAATAAGTTGCATATTCTCAACCGTTATTATTGGCTGTCATGGACAGATCCAGTGAATAAATTCTAAATAAAAATATATAAAAATCAATTACAAACTATACTTATTTAAGTATTTGCTTAAACAGTTGTTTCGTGTTCTAGAACCCTCATTCTAAATATCTAGATTATTTGAATTGGGTTAGATGTAAAGTTTTAGAATTAGCAATTTCAGCATAGTTTTTCAACAATGGTCAGTACAAAAGATGGTGGTTATAGTGGGTATTTTTGAACGTGAAGAGTATAAAACCTTTAAGATGGTTTATCCATCCAAGATGGATCATCCTCGAAAATATTGAATATAGAGTAACAAGATGTTAGCTGAAAACAGACCTTATAGGAAAAAATTAATTGCATATGGACTCATTTACCTGGGCGGGAATGAGTGGACTATTTCTGTGAAGAATTTGTCTGTAACTGGGTTAATGGCTATATTAGACGCTAATGATGCGATTAAAAATATTAAAGAAGTATTTGAGTCCATACAAACCTCACCACTGATTGATTTTTATTTGCCTGATATAGGTATGGCGGGTGAAGCTGAGGTTGTACGAGCAGAAATGATAGAGAAGCAGATTAATCTGGCACTTGAGTTCAAGAGTATGTCATATAATATAGATCATAACTTATATTTAAGGAAAGCCTACAGGAAGAATATGACGGCTCCAGGTCAAATTTTTTTTAATGGTAAAAAATATAAGTTTGAAACACAAAATGTATCCGTAGAAGGATTGATGATACGTATAGATGAAAAAATTGAAATAGAAAAAGAAACCATAACAGTGTTTGATTTTAAACATTTGCAATTAAAAGGTAAAATCAAAGTCATGTGGGTGGAACCAGTCCAAGACGATGAGGCAACTTTAATGGGGCTGCAATATATACATATGGAAAAAGAAAATATTAAAGGGATTCCTCGTTTTTCGCCTGACAATGTATAAAAAAATTGTATCAGCTATAAGGTTACTGGACGAAATTGATAGGTTTTTTGTAGGAGGGCAGTCTTTTTCGCCTACCATGGTGTACTTGATTGGTGGAACAAAGACTGTCCATCCTACGTTCTCATACATTCACCACGGCCCTATAATTTATAGTGGATATAAAAATTTGATTTATTGCCGTAACTTTCTTATCTCAACATTCCATTTTCAGGCGTACAAAGGTATCAGGGAGTAATAAATTATTTTTTATAGATTATTAGTAACCAACATGACTCCAATCACTTGATTATTAATGTCAAATAATGGGTCTATAGTCAGATTGACAGAATCAGAATAATGATCTGAACTAGTGAGCTTAACGTTTACAAAATGAGCCGATGTTTTTCTTGCATAGACTTGATTTATTCTATTGATAATCCATTTATTTTGAACATCAAAAAAATCGGTAATTGCACGCCCGACTAGGGGTCCTCCCGTTTTAAGTAACTTTTTAGCTGCATCATTTACTTTAACTATATTATGGTTTTTGTCTAGTGTGACGATACTGTTACTCAAACTTTTAAGAACACTTTCATCGTAGTTTTGCATGTTTTTTAATTCATCATACATCTGCGCATTTATCAGTGTAATAGCTGCCTGAGCACAAAAAGCACACAAGAGTTTTTCATCATTTTCGGTAAAAGCCCCTGTTCGTTTATTGACGGCTTGTATTACCCCAACTGGCTGGTTGTTTTTATCATGTATTTGCATGCATAGAACAGACCGGGTTTTATAGTCAGATTCTATATCTATTTTAATATTAAAACGATGATCTTCATAAGCATTTTTGATCCTGATTGTTTCACCAGTAGTAAAAGTATGCCCCGCCAGTCCTTCTTGTTTGGAAATCCGGATTTCAAATGAATTCAGTTGTTGGGCAACAATCGCCCATAGCTGATCAGAATTTTTATCATATATAAATAAAGAGCTTCGATCGGCATCTAGAAATTTACTAACCAGTTTTACAATTTTATCTAGTAATGGCTTAAGTTCTATTTCAGAGGAAAGGTCTTGCATCATTTCCATCAGCGTTTCTTCCTTGTCACGCGCTATTTTTAAACCCTCTATCATTGAATTGGTTTTAGAGGCAATTAAGCGAAATTCATCACGCGTGATCAATGGAACAAATGTTTCTAATTCTCCTGATGCGACATAATCCAAGGTATTAATCTGCAATTTTAATAGATAGTTAAGATTCTGAGTAAATGAATGAATTAATTTTAAAGATAATAAAACTAAGGTACCTATCACAAAACCAATATCAGTGAATACAGTTTTCTTTAATTCCTCAGTACTCATAGACAGTCTGTTTTTCATCATGAAATCCATATCATTGATTACCACCAATGCCACTACAATAACGGTCAATACTCCCATTAGTCCGAAAACCAGCGAGAGTTTTTGGGTCATGGGGAAAATCTTTTCTGTATCACCTTTGGTGGGAGCAGCTTCTTGGAAAGCATGACGTTCCCTAAATAATGCATTATCAAGACTGGCAAATGCACCCAAAGTAAGACAGCCCATAATCACCTTGATTCCTGAACCTACAGGAAATTGCAAAAATATGAAATTAAAAGCAGTAATGAATATCCCGACCAAAATGTAGAGTGAAAAGTCAAACTTGAATTGATTGGAGGGTCTGTGGATAGGCAACGCTTTATCTACCAGATAGGGTTCAAATATTAATTTAATTAACACGGCAATACCAAAGCCGATGCTGAAAATTAGGAATACTAACGAATTATCTAGCGAATCAATATAGGGGCAGACTTGAGTACCATAAACACTCAGAGTCAACGTACATATTGTGAAGTAGCTTAACGATAATGCTTTAATTTTTAAGGCATTAATTATTTGGGTGATCATGTCATGAATTTTAATAGTCGAATACTGTGCCTGGAATAATTGTGATTTGGATGCCGGAAAAGTCCTAAAAAATAAATGAATTGCTATTTAGGCAATAGTTCATCCTATCATTTTTTCTACTGTTTAACCTGAAAACAGTAATTGTTAAAGAGTAACAACGGATAAAACCTTGTAAATTAGTTTTACAGTAGAGTACTTGAACTATTTA
>CAYNRB010000067.1:3675-7908 GCA_964399475.1 uncultured Methylomarinum sp. | reverse complement strand
ATTCTTGTAAGAGATAGGAGATTAATTATGCAAATAGAACAAATCCTAAAAGATGAAAAGAAATCTTTGTCAAATTTTCTTTATTTTAGAGTCGGCACTTTGCAAGAGCAGAATTCTCTATTGTTTATTAATCTACGGAGTCTATATCGTATTTTTATAAAGCATTCGCCTTTGATGTCATACATATCAACAGGGTTCAAGTTGTTGTTAAAAGAAAATAATATAGATTGCCTGACAGGGCAGTGTAATAAACCAAGCAGCCTCCGTATTGAAATCTGCTCTGACAAAATGAACGAATTATTAGCTCAGCGAAAGATTTGTGCCGCTGATATTCGCTGTTTAGATCCAAGTTCCAAGCAATGTTTAAAAAAACTTTGCTTAAAGACTTGTCTCTACAATGCAGTGTCCTCCAGCCCTGTGTCTCAGCTACAGGAAGATATAAAGTTGGCTGATCCCAACCTGGCAATAGAAGAACTATGACTGATAAATTAGATAAAACCGCTGTTATTAATCAGCTTAATAAAATTCTAGAATCTGAACTCGCTGGTGTGGTGCGATACACGCATTATTCTTTCATGATTTTTGGTTATAACCGTATTCCAATTATTTCCTGGATGGATGATCAGGCTGAAGAATCATTAAATCATGCCAAAGAAACGGGTGATTTAGTGACTCATCTTGGTGGTCATCCTTCATTAGCCATTGGGTCTCTATTAGAAACTCATCAGCGTGATATTGCCGATATTTTACGTGAATCATTAGTGCATGGGCGAGCAGCATTTTCTGCATATCAAGAATTATTGGATATGGTAAAAGATCGCTCGGTCATGCTTGAAGAATACGCTCGACGTTTAATTGCTGAGGAAGAAATACATCAGGGGGAAGTGGATAAAATGCTACGTAAACCGGGAGATATTGAGAGCTTTTCTGCCTCTTAAAAATAGATGGATTTTAAACGAGCCAGTATGAGTGAAAATGATTTGATATGTAGTCATAATAAAAATGAAAAATTACCATCACGAATTTCAAGTTTAGATATTTTCCAAGAAAATGAGCGGATTATTATCGAACATAATGGAGAAGAGTATATTCTTCGTATCACTCGTAGTGGTAAGTTGATTTTAACAAAATAAAGCATACAGCCAGGAATTGGAGGAGGATTATTTTTTGATTTTATCTAATACCATTAAAAGTGTGGGGATTCAATTTTTTGAGTAGAGATCATTCCTCTCATGTTATTTTTACTCTGTAACCCCACACTTTTAATGGTATTTGATAACAATTCTATACTGATGACTTTAGCGCATTATGTATATTTAATTTAAGAAGCACGTAAAGAATTAAATTATATAACGGGGCGTTGTTTGTCTTAAAGGAAAGATAACAACAAAGACAGACAAAAGTATTCTGAGTACGTTCCAAAGCCAGCCAATTCTGTGCCTGTAAAGCATAGTTAGCCAGCCAGACAATGCATGAGAATTTTAATGTTCTCGCTTTTTAGGTTAATTATCCTCAGATAATCCGTTGAACATGGAATCAATAGCATTTGCTAGAAGTCATGATTCAGCTGATTTATTCAGGATTATTGGAGGATTTATGAAAAAGCACAGTATTTATTCTGTGTACCGCTGGCGACGTATTTGCGTGAGTAGTGTCCTGCTACTGTCACAATATGAAATGCTATATGCAACAGAGAAATCTGAATACCTAGACTACAGTACGCTACAAGGCGTTACTGCTACCGCTACTCGAACTGAACGAGAGGTGTTTAAAGTACCTGAATCAGTCAGTATAGTAAACCAATCCCAAATTGAAATTGAACAGGAAACAGATCTTGCTGCTGTGGTTGAGCATTTACCGAATATTGATATTGAAGGTGGTCCACGTTCAAGTGGGCAAAGAATTAATATTCGTGGATTATCAGATCAGCGGGTACTGTACTTGTTGGATGGAGCCAGACAAAATTTAAACAGGGCACATAATAGCCGGGTATTTTTAGATCCAGAGTTGTTAAAAAAAGTTGAGGTGGTACGTGGGCCAACTACCCTCTGGGGAAGTGGTGCTCTAGCAGGTGTCATAGCGTTGACCACTAAAGATGCATTCGACTTATTGAGACCCGGAGAACGTTGGGGAGCAAAGCTTAAAGGTGGGTTTCAAGGCGTGAATGATCAATGGCTTTCGAATAGCTCTGTTTATGGTCTTGCTGGCGAAAATCTTGACTATCTTCTGAATTTTTCTTATCGAAATGCCAATGATATTCGATTGGGTAATGGTTCTAATCTACAGAATTCAGGGTTTGAATCTTATGCAGGTTTAGCCAAATTTACCTGGACACCGGACGCTTTTAATACAGTGGGTTTTTCAGCACAGACATTTGATAAAGATTCGCAAATTCCCTCCAATCCCCAAAGTGATCTAGGTAGGGCTAATCCGTTAGTGGATAGAGATACGAAAACTCGAAATTATACTTGGCGCTATGATTTTGAAGATCCGGATAATCTTTTTTTTCAGCCTGATATTGTAGTTTATTACAACACGATTGAAACTGAAGAAAATCGAACGATAGATCCTCGCCTAGATGAAACATTTTTTGAAACAGTGGGCGTTAATGTCCGTAATGTGATGCAATTTGATCATTCTAAAGTGTTTGCTCAAACACTTAGTTATGGTGTTGATTATTATCATGATGAAGCGGAAGGAAAGCGGGATGGACAGGAGCGTACAAGCTTTCCTAAAGCACAATCAGATGTGGTGGGAGTTTACGTACAAGATGAGATCATGCTTTGGCAGCGATTGACAGTAACACCTGGTGTGCGTTGGGATTTTTTTGAAACCCAGGCGAATGATTCATCACTTGCTAAACAAAACGAAAATGAACTGTCTTTTAAAGTAGGTTTAAGTTTTGAAGCAACTGACTGGCTATCATTCCATGCAGCATATAACGAAGCTTTTCGTGCACCGAATCTAAATGAATTATTTGTTACGGGAACACATTTTACCTGTGGTCCTGGTTGTGCAAATCTGTTTGTTCCGAATCCTGGTCTAAATCCCGAAAAAGCACAAAACAAAGAAATTGGTTTTCGTTTGTACAAAGATCTGCTTTTTGTAGAGGATGATAAAGCACGGTTTCGGTTTTCATATTTTCATAATCAAGTCGATAATTTTATTGATACTTTGGTAGATTTTACTTTCGAGCCAGTTATTGGAAACCCTGGTCTTGGTGGTACAACAACTAATCAAAATGTGCGCGATGCAAGACTTGAAGGTTTCGAGGTCGAACTAAATTATGAAGTCCCTTTTGGTTATACCGGCATTGCTTATTCACAAACCCGAGGTAAAAATAAAACGACGGGTGAGCAATTATCAGATATTCCTGCCGATAAATGGGTGGTTACGGCAGGTCTACGTTTTCCTGAATGGGGCATTTCTCTAGGCTGGCGAAGCAGTCTTGTTGGCAAGCAGGACAGAATACCGACAGAAGGGACGGTAACACAAAGTTATGATATTCATGACCTTAATTTAGCCTGGACACCACTTGGAAAATTGAGTGATCTAAAGCTAAATTTTGGTATTGATAATATTACTGATCAGAATTATAGAAAGCATTTGTCTGTGTTAAAAGAACCTGGGATAAATTATAAAACATCAGTTTCATGGCAGTTTTAGGAGTACACACCCTACTTATTTTTTAGTTGCCGCAGTTATTTGGAAGATATTTCTGAAAGTAATAGAAATAAATCTGCTTTATATATTTGACCCCATTGTTCAATAGGAGCACTAGAATGAGTCCTAATCTATACCCTTTATTTTCAGTTTCTGAATCTGATAATCCTGAGCAATTATCAGACAGAATTAAAATGTTGATACGGCTTTATCTTAACGATCCAAACCAGATTATTGCCGATGCCGTGGTTAAGCATATCACGGGAATATTAGCGCATCCTGGATATATTCAGGATATTGAGCAACGGTGTCAGCTTCGGCAATTAGAGATGCATTGGCGTTGCTTGACCTGGTTAGATATTACTTCCAAAAAGGGGAAACCCTTTGAAGAAACACCTTTACCTCAGTTAAAAATGGTGATGAGAAAATGAATGCAGACGGTCTATTTGTTGTGAGAGCGGCTGAAAACATAGGGATAAGAATGATATTGGCATTCATTATGTCACTATTAATTCATTCTATTTTACTCACTTTTAGTAAAGATTTTAAACAGGGTATCTCTGAAAGTTT
>CAYNRB010000067.1:0-3575 GCA_964399475.1 uncultured Methylomarinum sp. | reverse complement strand
ACTAAAGCAGTTTAAGCAAATAAATTCTGCTGTTAGCAAGATAGAGACTGATACTGAAAGCACTAGAAATGAAACAAATGCAGCTAACTTGACTCGCAAGCAAACACTTAAAAAAAAACTCGCTGTTAGATTAAAGCCTAAATTTAGTAGCCCGCCACAACCACCTTATTATCCTCGGCATTCAATCAGGCGAAATCAACAAGGAACAGCATTGATAAGAGCCAAAATATCACGGTTTGGTAAAGTTGAAGAGTTAATAGTTCATCAATCGTCTAAATATGAAGCGCTTGATCTGGCCGCAATCGCAGCAGTTAGAAAATGGCAGTTTGAACCTGCTAAAAGTAATGGCTTTAGCATTGCATCCTGGGTTCAGGTTCCGGTAAATTTTGTACTAAATTAAAGGAAATGATTATGAATCAACGTGTACAAAAAAATCAGTCAGATAATCCACAATTATTATTACAGCGATGGCATGAACTTAGGAAAAAGCAACCAAGGCTACGTATCAGAAATGCAGCAAAACTCTTAAAGATTAGTGAAGCTGAGTTACTTGCAACAGGTAGTGGTCAAACAGTCATTCGATTGAATCCAGATTGGGAGCAGTTACTACAAAATCTAGAGTCATTAGGCACCGTGATGGCCTTAACCAGAAATGATTACGTTGTTCATGAGAAAACTGGTGTTTATAGTCATGTGACAATTAATGGTAATAAAGGTCTGGTAATAAATGACGCGATAGACTTACGGTTAAATTTGTTGCATTGGCATTTTGCTTTTGCGGTAGAGGAAGAAACATTAGCTGGTCTACGGCGTAGTTTACAGTTTTTTGATGCGACTGGAATGGCTGTTCATAAAATCTATTTGACGGATAACAGCAAAGTAACACCCTACAATACATTAAAAAACAAGTTTTCTTCAGATAACCAAAGTCAAACAGTAGATGTTACTTCTTCTCTCAAAATTAAAAACGAAAGCGTTGTTGAGATCAATAGCGAAGTATTGCGAGATCATTGGCGGAGTCTAAATCAAATTCATGATTTTAAAAAAATGCTGGGGCATTTTCAACTTTCCCGGTTTGAAGCAATCACTGTTGCAGGATCTGAATTTGTAACGCGTATTATTCCCAACATGTTTCGATGTTTTATGGAGAAAATAATAGAGATCAAAGTCCCCGTTATGTTATTTGTCAGTAATAAGGGTGTTGTGCAAATTCACAGCGGATATATACACAATCTAAAAATAACAGGTACTTGGCTGAATATACTGGATGAAAATTTTAATTTTCATTTGGATGAAGCTGCGATTAATAGTTTGTATGTAGTAGAGAGGCCTCTATCAACAGGAAAATTAACTTCTTTGGAGCTTTATGATGAACAAGGTAATAATATAGCCTTGATTTTTGGCGAATATAATTCTGAATCTGGCGAAAACCCAGTCTGGGGAGATTTACTTATGTCACTTCCAGAAGATAGGGGATCTACATGAATAACTGGATTGAAGCATTAGGACTGATGGCTTGGCCATTAATAATTTGCTCTTTGATGATGTTATCGATAATTATTGAGCGGTGCTGGTTTTTTTTGCGATTAAGAGGCTGTTCTAAATTTCAGCAACAAACCTTTTTAGCTCTGATAAAGACCAAGCAATGGTCAGCATTACAGATGGAGTTGGAATCTTCTCCAAGTCTGGTTGCTATTGGTACTCAAAAAATGCTCGATTGTCGGTATCTGCCAATAAACATAATCGAAGATATTATTTCATTATGGCTGCTTGAGCAAAAGACACTATTGCATTCCAATATAGCCTGGTTAACTTTATTTTCGGTTGTCAGTCCATTGCTTGGTTTACTAGGAACAGTACTTGGGATTATTGATGCCTTTCAAGCGATGTCAAATCATTTAGGCTCTATTTCGCCTGCATTATTGGCTGATGGATTACAACAAGCGATGCTGACAACTGCTTTGGGTCTGTGCATCGCCATTCCTTCTTTAGTGACAGGGCATATATTTAGAATATGGGCAAATGCTCAACTTCTTACATTAGAAAATTCATTGAATCATATGTTTTTATCATTACAGGATATTAATATTTCTGACAATAAATCCATTCCATTATTCGGTGAAACAGCCTTTTTATTTAAGGTGCAACAAATATGATAAGTTCTACCTCATCTCGTATTTCGGAGTCAGAGGAAAAGATTCTTGCACCTGATTTAACACCTATGTTAGATCTGATTTTTATGTTGCTGATATTTTTTATGCTAACGGCGAATCCTGTTAAACAGATATTGACGATTGATTTGCCTGAAAAAGGAAGTGAACAGGTTGCTTCAACAGAGCAGCATGAGACGATTACTGTGATTTTATATCCTGAGCCTAATCATTGGGGAGTTAATAACAATGAATATTATGATTGGGAATCAGTAAAACTGGCAATCACAGAAGCGCAGGTTAAGTCCGCAGAAGCACGTTTTCAAATTGCTGGAGACCGACAGTCTAAGTTAGAGTCACTATTACAATTATTAACTTATTTTAAAAGCCAGGATATTGTAGTTGCAGATATTCTGATGAAAACCAACGCTCAGAAATTAACAAAAGGTAACCGATAATGAAACCAACAACCATTGAAAATCATAACGAAGAATCAGTTGATTACTTAAAATTACTGACTTTGATATGCCATTTGATGACGCAATATGCCATGTATCCCTGCCAGCCATTAGCAGTAAATATTAATCGTCACTTCCAGTATTTATTAAATTCTTCAGCTGCAGAATCTTTGGGGGAATGGAAATCAACCTATGAGCAACTATTTACCCAATGGCGAGCGATTGTTGGTAATCATATACAGCAGCACATGGAAGTAGTAGGTACTGAATCTCGACAATCTGTTAAACACTAAACTAGGAGCGCGAAATGTCGAAAAAAGAAACAAGCAAGGATCTGGAGTCTGCCTATCATGAATATCAACATCTCCCCTTACAATTTGATTCTCTGTTAATGGCCACAGTCAATGATAGTTGTATTCCCAATGCAAGCTACGCGGTATATATAAAAGCACAGGGTGATTATTATGTTTTTATCAGCGAATTAGCCACCCACACTGAAAATATAATAAAAAACAGGCAGGTCAGTGCGCTGTTTATTGAAAATGAAGAACAGGCACAACATCTGTTTGCCAGACAGCGAGTAACTCTGTTCTGTGATGCCAGTGAAGTTGAACGTGGCAGTGATAATTTTCACTATATCATGAAGTTATTCAGCCAGAAATTTGGAAAGTTTATGGGATTGCTGGAGGCTAAACAAGACTTCCATCTTTTTTGTTTACATCCCATAAAAGGCTCGTATGTAGCAGGGTTTGGACGGGCATTTTCTATAGAAGGTGAGAATATCAAACAAATACAACATGTTAATGAATCGGGCCATAAGGCATCAATTGACCAGCATAAATCTGTATTGGCTTAAACCTAGAAAAATCAGTTGGTAAACAGTTTCTAGCACAAGCTGTTGATTCTACCGAAGCACTGTGAAACCAGTAGCTTGCACTATAATTCTGCGCCTAACTGATCTTTCTAG
>CAYNRB010000066.1:0-14809 GCA_964399475.1 uncultured Methylomarinum sp. | reverse complement strand
ATTGTTATTATTAAAATGTTTGCATATCATAGTAAAATTATATTACTATCTATAAATTGGGCTGTTTTAGTATCCCAAAACTTTAAGATTGTTAAATCAAGAAACAGCTCTTTTTTAAGTGGATTAATTTTTAACCTGCATGTTTCTGATATAACATGAGGATTTAATTAAGCTCCGGAAATTTAGCGCGATATTTTACCTTCGTAGACTTACTAAGGAATGGTTTTTATAACTAAGAAGACATACAAGGATGCAAGTTAAAATACGTATATGATTAAAATATCATTGGGCATTCTGGTTTTGATAAAATAGTGAATCCCAGTAATTACACCCCCATATTATGAAGTGCTAAAACATGTTTTAGCACTTCATAATCTTTAACTATTTATGCACCGTTCAATTTTGTTTTTAGAAAGCTTATGAGTGATGCAGTGATTAAATGTTTAATTGAATTATCAATTATTTTGCCAACAAGGCAAATTTTTCGAAGCCACCTAAAGTAAATTGATTTAATCAGGTTCAAAATAATTACCATACCAGAACCCCAAACTATGAATTTTCAGTCGAACACATCTAAATCAAATAGTGAAAAAGATTCGCAATCTATCGGGGTAAGAATTGCAGGATTATCAGACACTGATACGGCAAAAATAACTAAGATCCTTCACTTATCCATTCATCGAAAATATAAATATCATCATTGCGACAATCTATCTAATTCAAATCAGGCTCAAATTATAATTACCTCAGATTTCAATCAACCCTCTGAGTCAGGTATGATTCCAATTACTTTTGGAAAAAAGACTGGTGCAAATCCGCACCACCTGTGCCCTCCTCTTTTAAGTCTCAGAGTTTTACGAATACTCGACAATATTTATCTCCATGAGATTTCAAGTCAGTTAAAAAATACGCCTAGTGTTGATAAGAAAGTCACTCCAGATAAAGCTATAAATAATGAACTCAAAAATCCAATTGAGCCCATTAAACAAGCCTCTCCAAACCCCTCTCAAAACATTATAAACGAACTCGCTTATGCCGAAGATCCAGAGTTTGATTATCAAATTTTAATCGTCGATGATAGTGCTTTAATATATAAAGCACTTGAGATTGAACTGAACAATGCGCCTTTTAGTTCGAACAAATATTATGCTGAATCAGGAGAAGCCTGTCTGCAACTAGCTAACAAAAATGTGTATGACATCATTTTTCTCGACATAATGATGCCAGGTATAGATGGTTTTAAAACTTGCACCGAGCTTCGAAAAAACCCAAAATTTAAAAAAACGCCTATTATAATGTTGTCATCTAAAACCTCTCCATTAGATGAAGTTAATGGCATTATGGCGGGGTGTACCACATATCTAACCAAACCTATTCGGCATGAAGAATTTCAAAAATTGTTAGGTCGGCTGGGAAATTGGTTAGAAAACTACAAAATCGCCTAACTTTCCCCAAAAACTAGAGATAAATAGTGCCTGAATGGAAATGCCTTAAGCCTTTAAATATAAAGGCTACAGCGATTAATTTCATTTGAATATTTTTATAAAAATATCAATATTGTTATGATTTGCAGAATATTGGTTTTTATTTGAGATAATTTCAAAATCTTCAAATCATTATTATCTTTAGAACTCTTGACTGGCATGGCTTTCAGAATTTCCGTTCAGAGACTAAATAAAATTTTCGTCCCATACTAAAGAACGTGCATGAAAAAACTCAAACAATTGACTTGTCTTTTTGTCCGTATTCCGCGTTGCGGCAGAGTTGCGTAGGTTGAACCAAGTTATCCCGTACGCGTTCTTAAGCTATCTAATAACCTAGCAGATACAACTCATGTTTATTTAAAAACTTAATGGAATGAGCCCAGCGAAAATCTAATAAATACTCACAAAATACCACTATTCGGAAAAGATAACTTTACGAGCGATTGAATAATATGACGCAAACAAACAAAATTAACACTCACTCAAACCAAATCTCCCTCCTACAACAGTCAACCACCAATGTTGAACCTTTGGTTTCAGAAAGCCGGGATTTTCGATATGGATTCAAGCTAGGGGATTTGGGGTTTTTAATTCCCAAAACTGTACTTTCAGAAGTAATAAGTAATCCCAACATATACCCTATACCTAACACCACAACCTGGATGAAAGGACTTATCAGTGTCCGTGGCAATTTTGCAACGGTTTTTGATCTTAATGATATTTTTGAACTACAATTGGTTGGTAACCCTGCCTCTGTCATGGTTTTACAAATAGACTCAGATTATATTGCATTCCCTATTGATAGCGCTCATTCTCTGGAGTTACCAGAAATTGCTACAGAAGAGACATTCACTATAGCGACAACTATTCGACCCTTTCTTGACAAGGCCTACAAAATAGATCAGAGTTTTTGGTTTGAGTTTGATTTTAAACGCTGTATTTCTCAATTCGTCAGCCAAATACATCCATAAAACGTATCCACTATAAAACCCAGGGCAACCGTCACTAATATTGAATTAACGGCTAGCCTGGATGTAACGCAACGAAACCCGAGAAGGAATGATACGACTGACTCTGGATTCCGCTACGCTCCATCCAGGCTAAATTGATGGCATATCAGAGCGGCTGTCGGTTTCCATGATCTCCCTGGGATTTATAGCGGATACCATAAAACATTACAAAGATTCAGGAATACTTACAAATGAAAATGAAACCCAAAATGCTTCTCGCTGCAACGGTCTTATCAATCGCAGCAGTGCTGTTGACCACCGTAGGGGTCGTAAAAGTCACCAGTGACTTGGCAACAAAATCACTGCAAGCTGAAGTAATCAATCGTTTAATTGTACAGCGTGATTCACAGAAAGATCGTATTGAAAGCTATATTGCGCAAATAACTTCAGAAATTAGTCACCAGGCAACTATGGATGATAAATTAGCTAATGCTCTAGTTGAGTTTAGTTCGGTTTTCTCTACATTTAATAAACAAGTATCGGCTAAGCACGAAGCTTATCGGGAACGATTTAAACAATATTACACCCAAAATTTCAGTACTCATTATCTTGAACGTAACAACCAAAACAGCCTCATTAATGCAGATGATATTCTCAATTTAATGAGTAAAAATACCCTTGCTCTACAAAATTATTATATTTACCAAAATCCACATCCACATGATTCTAGGCATGAATTACTCATTCCTGAGGAAATTCAAAGTGATTATTCCAAAGTACATGCAAAATACCACCCTAAATTTAAAGATTATCTAAATCGACACGGATTCTATGACATTTTTTTAGTCGATGCACAAACCGGCAATCTGGTTTATTCGTTCTCAAAGGCACTTGATTTTGCTACTTCGTTAACCACTGGGCCTTATGCAAAATCAGGCCTCGGTACAGCCTTTAGAGGTGCATTAAAAGCCAGCGCAAGTGTCCAGACACTGATCACCGATATGCAAAGCTACTACCCTCAATTTAATGATTTTGCTTCCTTTGTCTCCGCCCCTATTTTTATCAAAGGTAAACTCGAAGGTGTATTTATCATTCAATTACCGATTAATAAAATCAATCATGTGATGACATTTGGAGAAAAATGGAATGATTACGGCCTGGGGAAATCAGGGGAAACTTATATTGTAGCTGATGACTTTACCATGAGAAATGATAGTCGTTTATTAATAGAAGATAATAAAAAATATATTAACTCACTTCGACTGGCAAATCATCCTAAAACGCAATTAGATATACTGGTTAAAAAGAAATCTAGTATAGGTATTCAAAAAGTTCAATCGCCGAGTGTAAAGTCTGGATTATCAGGTGAATCTGGATTTAATATATTTACTAATTCTCAAGACATACCTGTACTTTCCGCCTATGCCCCTTTGAATATTAAAGGGTTAAACTGGGTACTACTTGCTGAAATTAATGAAGCAGAGGCTTTTGCAGCGATAGCATCAATGACCCAATCAATTCTTCAAACCGCAATAATCATCGGTATCGTAATACTTTTAATGGGTTTGACCGCTAGCTTGATCTTTGTCAACAGTATTGTCTCTCCCATTAGCCATTTTAAGGATGCAATCACCCGGTTTGTTGAAGGAGATGCTAATGCTCGAGTTAAATTAACAACGAATGATGAAATTGGAGACCTAGCGACAGCATTTGATAAGCTGCTGGATGAAAGAGAGCAAGCATTGGAAAAAACCCGAAAAGACAATGATGACCTTAACGATTCAATCATCAGTATGCTTCAAGTTGCAGCACAAATGAGCAAAGGTGATCTCACTGTTCGAATGGATGTTGCTGAGAATGTAACAGGCCCTTTAGCTGATAGTTTAAATTCAGTCACTCATCGTACGGGCGAAGTCATTAATCAGGTTCGCAATACTGCAATTGATGTGGAACATGCTGCCAACTCGGTAAAGGAACAATCCGACACTGTACTAAAAGTAACAGAAGAAGAATTGACTGTTGTCAATGCCGCAGTAAAAGATTTATCAGATGCTTCCGATGAACTTAATAATATAGTCGAACTAGCAAAACAGTGTAATACCGTAGCGGATGAAACCATCGTTATTACCGATAGCGCCCAACAATCAGTTTCTGATTCGGTGCAAGGTATCAATAGTATTCGTGACTACATCAGAGAAACCGAGAAACGTATTAAGCGACTAGGTGAGCGCTCACAGGAGATAGGCGGCGTTGTCGACTTGATTAATGGCATAGCTGAGAAAACTCATGTACTGGCCTTAAATGCAAGCATGCAAGCTGCATCTGCCGGTGAAGCGGGTCGAGGTTTCGCCGTAGTTGCCAATGAAGTTCAACGATTAGCAGAAAATGCACGCGAAGCCACGATGGAGATTAGTCAACAAGTTAAAAATATTCAAGTTGATACTGCGAATACAGTCACGGCAATGAACAAAGCAATTACACAAGTCGTTGAAGGTAGTGACAAAGCAAAAAAAGGCGATCAACTCATGAATGCAACCCGCGACAAATCCCACGAGCTGGTTAAACTGGTTCTGCAAATTTCTGAACGTTCTGAAACGCAAGCTAAAGTAGCCTGGTCACTCCAGAAACAGGCAACTGAAATTCAGAAAACCAATGCTCAGACTTTCGAACAAATGCATAAACAAACTGCCCATACAGAACAACTCGTGCAATTATCGAAACACTTACTGGATGTAATCAATGAATTTAAAGTCCAAGGGCAGGATAAAGAGCCAAAAAATAAGTTGCTAGATGTCTAACAGGAGCACAGGATTCATGAGCGATCAAAATATTAATCTTAAAATACCAACTCAAGAAAACAGTATACTCACTGATGAACCATGTCTTCAGACACTAAATCGTCTAAAAGTCAAAATTCCTGAATTTGGTTATCAAGGTTTATTCGATTTATGTTTGTTATTAGAAACAGCACAGAAAAACTTTTCTCTGCAACAGAATTCAGCAGAAAACTCTGCATCTGAATACAGGGAAATTTTATTAAATGAAGCCCTAGAATTAGCTGAACAACATATTCAATCGCCGCTTGATGAAGATTCAATTGATGATTTAATGTTTGCTATTATCGAACTTTGTAGCAACCAAGAAGCTAGTAACAAAGTAGTAAGTCATCTAAAAACAGCATTAATGAATGATAATGCCCAACAGAGTTTAACCCCGCGCACTTCATCTGTATCAAACAATATATCTAGCAACGACCTGACAGACACAACAGATAATAAGCAACAAAGTGTCACTGGCAATCTGAATATAAGCAGCTCTGTACCGGAACAGTTGAAAGAATTTATAACCATGTTGCAACAGTCATTGCAACAGGTTGAACAGCAAATGAATGATTACCTGATAGCAGTCACTCAAAGCCATTCTAACCAGCACGAACGCCAAACGTTGGCAGATGACCTTGCTGAGGAAATCAATAAGTTTTCCAGAAGTGCCGAAATTGCTGGACTTAAAGGACTTAAACTATCCTGTGATCATGTCACTGAGAACATCAACCTTCAAAAAAGTCACTATCATGGCTTTTCAACAGAACAAATAACAGTCTGGAAACACTGGCATGACAGTTTAGTTGATTTTTTGCAGACACCTTTTGACCCAGTCATCGCTCAAAAAATCCTAAGCATTCACTGTTCCAATGAATGGCTAACAGCTTTAAGTAAACAACAATCCTCTGAATTATTAATAAACTTGAAAACGTTGGCATCCAGCAATAGGCTAACTGACTTAGCCGAACAACAGTCTCAATCTAATGATAACAGCGTCTCTTTGCAACTACCGGATGATGTACACCCTGAATTATTAGACAGCCTACTGGAAGAATTACCCCATCTAACAGAGGAGTTCTCCGAATCTATCCAAAAGTTAAATAAAGGCGGTCAACTCTATGATGTTTACAATGCCCAAAGGATTGCCCACACAATTAAAGGTGCTGGTAACACTGTAGGCATTAAAGGAATAGCCAATTTAACTCATCATCTAGAGGATATTTTAACTGTACTGGCCGACACGCAAACCTTACCTGACACTAGAATTATCAACCACCTTATTATGGCATCGGATTGCCTAGAAGAAATGAGTGAGGCTTTAATAAATAAAGGATCTACACCAGTTGATGCACAGCGTGTTTTGCAAGATATTCTTGATCTTGCCGCATACATGGATAAATCAAAACCTAGGGTTAAGCAGTCAATTAAACAGACAACTACTAGCTCTATTTCTGAGGAAACTCAAACGCCATCACAAACCCTACCTGATGAAAATGCTGAACAACAAATTAGAGTTCCTGTCACAATAATCGATAAATTATTACAGTTCTCTAACCAAATAATGTTCATTAACGGTCAACTCCGAGAACAATTACGCCAAGCCGGACAAAAAAACCGAACCATGCAAAATCAGCTTGATTTAATGTACGACCTGGGCATGGAACTTGAAGAATTAGTTGATATAAGAAACTATGATTTATTTAAAAATCCATCTGAAAGTGCAGCAACTGATTTTGATTCCTTGGAAATGGATCAATACAATGAGCTTCACACCTGTAGTCGAAGAATTCACGAAGTAGCGACAGATATTCGGGATATGGATTCTATTTATAGAAATGAATTACAGGAATTTGACGGGTTATTGATGGAACAAAATCAGTTGAACGATTCAACTCACAGGGATTTACTCTCCTTACGTATGATTTCAGTTAATTCAGTTATTCCCCGTTTTCAGCGGAGCGTACGTCAAACCTGTCGAATGACTAATAAAAAAGCTGATCTACAAATCAACGGAGAAGATGTTTCTATGGATAGAGATATTTTGAATGGCATAGTTGATCCCTTGATGCACCTATTACGCAATGCAGTTGATCATGGTATAGAATCCAGCGAACAGCGACTGACTGCCGGAAAACAAGAAGTGGGAAATATTAATCTGAGTTTTCGTCGTGCTGGAAACATGATTGTTATTGAATGCCAGGATGATGGAGCGGGGTTAGATCTAGAATTGATTCGTAACAAAGGGATCCAGCGAGGCATTATTAACAAGGCTAGCAAAATAACGGATGAAGAACTTGAACAATTGATTTTTCAACCTAACTTTTCGACTAACGAAACAATTACTCAGACATCAGGACGAGGTGTAGGCATGGATGTAGTTGCCTCTAATATTCGTTCTATGGGGGGAGTGCTACGCCTAAATACTAAAAAAGGCCAAGGTTGTGTTTTTAATATTGAATTACCCCTGAGTTTGGTTCATTATTACGTCTTATTGGTCAAAGTTGGATCACAATTTTTAGCCCTTGCAGAACATTCCATTGAACAAATATTACACCCTGACGAGGGCATTCTGTCAATTAAAGATGTTGACTGGACTTTTGAATATGAGGAGCAAGTATATCCAGTAATGACTCTGGATTCTTTGTTAACAGGAGTTTCAGCAAATAACAATGTAGCCTTGGAAAAACGAACCGTTATTTTAGTACAACATTTACACACCAAATATATGGTATTGATTGAAGAAATTATTGGTGTAAAAGAAATAGTTGTAAAAGGTTTTGGTCAGTTAATGCCAAAAATTCACGGGGTTATAGGTGCCAGCATTCTTGAAGATGGCAGTATTGCTCCGGTGATGGATATGCAAGAACTTTTAGGACAGCCTAGTCGCTGGTCAAAAATTGATATAGATCAGATGAGTCAAAATCAGACAGATCATACGCTTTATGCACTGATTGTTGATGATTCCTTAAGTGCCAGAAGATCACTGGAACAATTTGTTGCTGATCTTGGTTTTACAATCATGGTGGCGCGAGATGGCCAGGAAGCCATTGAAATGATTTATCATCGCATCCCTGATATTGTCATTACCGATATGGAAATGCCTCGAATCAATGGCATTGAATTAACCGAGTTTATTAGAAGCAATCAAGACACCACAGAAACGCCTGTTGTCATGATAACATCTCGTTCTACCAATAAACACAAATCACTCGCTTTTGATACTGGCGTTAATGCCTACCTGACTAAACCCTACTCTGAAGATGAGTTAACTCTAACGATCATGAAACAAGTTGATATATCTAAATCTTCAGAAAAGATGTCATATAGTCCTACAACGTAGCCTGAAGTATTGCGCTTCTTGCAGTCAAAAGGC
Organism: uncultured Methylomarinum sp.; assembly: GCA_964399475.1. Classification (GTDB taxonomy): domain Bacteria; phylum Pseudomonadota; class Gammaproteobacteria; order Methylococcales; family Methylomonadaceae; genus QPIN01. The sequence continues at coordinate 6,180 of CAYNRB010000066.1, read as the reverse complement.
AAATTAAAATGTACATAAAATTTAATCTCCATTCCTTTCAAAGGGTGACAACTAAATGACAGCCCATTTGAAAAAGATCAGCTTGAGTTTGCCTACCCAACCGATCTTATCTGGCGCAAGATTTAAGCTAGATATTGAAGCTATTGGAGAAGGTTTGCCTGGTAATGGTAGCTGGTTACAAATCATTTTAAAAGGTAAGCTATTAACAGATTTAATTTTTACTAAAAGACCAAAATGCCAATTTACCAGTGCCCATAAAAGTGAAGTTTGGCAAATAGTCTTGCAGGCTCCTGAAATTCCAGGCAGTTATGATATGAAAATCATTTTCTGGCAAATAGAAAGTGATAAAAATCATATTAAATCCACCTTGCAAGTTTTAGAAAGATCACAAAAAGACGATAAGCTTATACCGTCGACTGATAATTTTATCAAACCCACTGATAGCCAAGCTGAGCAAACACCTCATTCTCCTCCCCACCCGAACAAAAAATGGTGGTTACTTACTCTGTCAGGCATATTTGCAATTATTGGACTGTTGATTATTAAAAACACACCAGATCCCTACTCTACAACCCGACAAAATAAGTCATCTCCTCTCAAAATAGTACAGTCGGAAAATATTTCAGTTTCGAAAAAGTCAACAGAGGATATAGAAAACAAACCTGTAGCAAGCAATGAAGCAGCTAACTTCCAGTTTGAAATTGAAGGTTTGCAGCAGCAAAGCATGTATGCTGAAGATGAATCTTTGCGTCAACACGCCTGGCGACAACTTTCACAATGGATGGAGGCGCTGCCTACTAATCCGGTATTAGAGCAAGTAAAAGTCTCTCGTCAAAAATTTAATCAAGAAACCGAGCAATGGTTACTTGCAGATAAAAATATGCCTGAAGTGATTATTCGACTGCAAGTATTGGCTGATTTGTCTGATGCTAACGCTCAGCTACAACTAGCACAACTCTATGAAACTGGCCATGGGGTCGTCAAACATCTAGGTAAGGCTCGAAAATGGTATCAAAAAGCCAGTGCTAACGGTCATCAGAAAGCTCAGCAACTGCTTGATAAAATTGATGCCTCTGCTGATTTATTACTGAATTCAAAGATACTTAAACAACGCCAGTTAGGTTATCAAATAGCAGAATTATCAGCATTGGAAGGAAGCTTAAATGCGCAATTATGGATGGCCTATCGATACGAACATGGCGATGGAGTAACCAAAAATAACCAAATAGCAATAGATTGGTATCGTAAAGCAGCCGCTCAAGGTAACTCATGGGCAAAAGAAAAACTTATTACACTGCAATAAATCATCATTCCTTAATTATAACGACTCTAGTCACAAGCTAAAATGCATATTAAACTGACTCTTCTGACCAATAATAAACAGGATGTATGGCTAATCATCTTGGAATTTTTACGGGAAAATGATTGCCATTTAATTACTCAACATATCGTTGAAAAAGGAGATCAAAGAATAATAACGGTTGTCTTAGAAACCAAGAATAGGCTTACATCACAAAATCTTGATCAATTAAAAAAACTCAGTGATGATATCTTGTTTGTTTCTACTAAAATTGAAGAAAACCCATCCACTTATTCAGAAAACCTGGAATCCAACGAAATAAAGCATCAACAAGAAAACAGTTCTCAACCAGGCATTAATCCATTAATATTTATTACCATTGCGACTATTGCAATACTGTTTATAGGTATTTACCTAGTTACACAACCAGAAGAAACTCCAGTACAGAATGCTAAAGCTGATTCACTTCAACAAAGCACCATCATTCAAAGAATCAATTCAGATAAATCAACTTCTGCATCGTCAGAGCAAATTACACTGGAACAAAAACAGTTTTCATTAACTCCGAGTACCAATCAGGCTCATCCAGAATCATCGATAAAAGCCGAGTTAATTGATAAAGAAAAGTCTCAAATTAAAATAGAATCACTCTTGCTAACTGCGAAAAAGGATTTAGACAGTAATACCTTGACTAAAAATTTAATTGATCATGCTTTCCAACAAATTAAAGCCATATTGATTGTAGACCCCAATAATGAACAGACGAAACCAGTACTGGGAAATATAGTAAAAGCATACATATCCCTGTCTGATCAAGCATTAACGACAAATGATTTTAACCTTGCAGAGCAATATCTAAAAACTGCGAGTGATGTTTTACCGCATCACGCTGCCATTCAAGAAGCCCGAAAACGTTTACAAATTTTCCAGACGCAACAAACTGAATTACGCCACAAAAAACAAATAGCCCAACTCTTAAAAAAAGCAATTGATGATATCCAGGCATCTCATTTTAGCAAACCAGAGAAAAACAATGCCATTGCACGTTATCAACAAGTATTAAGCCTAGATCCCAATAACACTGAGGCAAAACAAGGACTAATAACAATTGCTAAACATTACATCCGATTAGTCAAGAAAGCTATTGCTAAACAAGATTGGAAGCAGGCAGAAGTATTTCTGCTTCATGCATCTAAACTTGATCCAAATAAAGTAATTTATAACCTTTATCAACAAAAAATCATAACTGCAAAGACAGAACAATCTTTACAAATTTCTGAGAAACAACAAGCCAATACTATCAACCAGTTATTATTAAATGCTGCTAAATATTTTCAAGCGTCTCAACTACATTACCCTAAAAACCAAAATGCGTTGGCTAAATACCAAGCTGTATTAGCTTTACAAGCTGATAATAAAAAAGCTTTGGCAGGTATTCAAAATATAGTCTTAGCCGATCTAAATCTGGCATCATTGGCAATTAGTGAGAGCCAATTAGTCGTTGCGGAAAACTATATTAAGCAAGCAGAAAAGCTTTCAACAGAGGCAGAACAAATTAAGGCCATTAAACTGCGCTTAGATCAAGCTAAATCTACCGAAAAAAAACCAGAACCGAACCAATCAAAAACCACTCAAAATAAGCAAACCAATAATGTTCCTAACCAAATTCCTTCAAGTCAAATTGTCGTCATTGTTCATCCTTCCAACACGTTGTCTAACATTTCCAGCAAACTCTTAAAAAATATTTATAGAGGTCAGGTATCAAATTGGTCTTCTGGAGAAAAAATTAAAGCCATCAATCAAACAATCGACTCGGCATCAAGAGCTGTATTCTATAAAAAGATATTAAATACTACCCCAGAAACAACTTTTAAAAAGAGTAAGCAATACTTTGGCACGACAGAATTGTCGGCCTTTAAGCCCACAGTTAAAAAATCGGATCAAGCAGTAAAAAAAGTGATTAGACGAAATAAGCGATCAATCGGTTACATATCACTCAACAATGTTGATGATACCGTTAAAGCATTGGATATTGATGGATTGAAAGCATTGAGCAATGGATACATACTCAATTAACAGCTAATTTGAAGAATATTTTACACCTGTAATGGAGTATTTATTTATGATTAATGTAATGTAGAGCGGACTTTGTCCACTCTACATTAACCACAAACTCAGCTTTAGGGAGCTAGAAATAATTATTGGGCAGGATTTTGTCTGTCTTTGATATCGTGCAGCAATAGGCGCATAGCAGGCTATGTAACTGTTGCTGTACGATCGAAGACGGCCAAAAAGACCAGCAAGATTGGGTGATTATTTTTTTTCACCTCCCTTTGCTTATAAATCAGCAGGTATCTGCCTAAAAATCAAATAAAACCTTAACGGTATCAGGAAGCTCATCAATATAAATTTTATTGATATACCCAACACCACCATCTCTTTGAGCCACCAGTCTAAAAATAGTTCTGGCACGTCTAACTCCTTTTGGTGGTGCTTCTCCATAAATATTTTTCTGTAGTGCCCAATGATAAGAGATTTCGGCTTCACTCATTTCTAACACATTGGATAAAAAATAATTATATTCAACTGAATTTGGCTTAACGTTAATGGGATAGGCTTTAATACCATTTGCCCATATTGCCTGTTTTTTTAAGAATAGCCGCTTAACCACATTTCTTTTTTCACTTTCTGAACCGGAAAAATTATTATTTTTGTTTATTATGACTGAATATTCACTCGCCTGACACTCAAGAATTGGAGTCAACCAAAGCAGATAAAATGCGAATACTAGCTTTTGAAATTTATACATTAACAATGACCTCCAAACAAATTAAAAGCTAAATGTGCCGCCAAATTGAAAAATATTAGCGTTGGCACCAGGGAAAACATTTCCATTTGCATCAATTCCTCTATCAAAATCTTTATAGGTATAAAGAGCGCGCAATCGAATATTAGAGTATGGCAAATAATTGATGCCAAAAACATTTTCCGTTGTTACCGAAACGCCATTGTCTAAATAATCAAATCGATAAAATGCAATCCATTGTGGGGTAATGCGCCATGCTGGTTGTGTATAAAATGCCAAGCGATCGCTATTATCACTATCCCCTGTAGTAATAAATAGCTCATTTTTCCACAATAAGCTACCTTTATCCAGTAGCACATGAATGCCGCCCATATCGTATTCTGAACCATCAGAACGACTACCATGAGCATAATTAACCCCAGCGGTTAAACCATAAGAAGATACGGTATATTCAGTCATTGCTCCAAATATTTCATCTTCAGGATTACCTACAAATGCAGATACATAGGCATTATAAGACCAAATATCATCACCTATAAATTGCTTCCCATGCGCATGTAATCCATTTGAAAAGTTTGCAAACAAGGTATTTCCCCCCATAGGACGTAAAAATTGAGGCTGTAGTGGAGATAACAGAGTTATCGGAAAATGCTCAATATTAATAATGCCATGTGGTGTTGTAAATCGTCCTATTCTTAAATTAAAGGCATCAGAATATTGATAATTCACCCAAGATAGAATTTCAGGGGTTAAGCTTCTGTTATTAAATTCCGGTTCTAATCGACTACCAGTTTCAAACGGATCATCTGAACGGAGAGCAAAAGCAGCTGCAAAAAATGCAGACCAGCTTTCATTAAGCTGAGCTGAAATTAATAATTCAAAATTTTGTCGATTAAAAGCACCTTCTTCACCATCTTCTGCATCAACATAAGTGAAATCAGAGATAAAAATACCACCTATATTCACTTCCAAGGCATCAAAAGCTTTAACTATTGCTCGGCTTCCAATTGATTCTTCCAAATCACTGACAATGTCTTCTAGCTCCTCAACCCTTTCCTCTTCAATTGTTTTACTTTTAACAACGGCTAAATCTCGTTTTTCCAATTGTTCGACTTTTTTGCTAAGCTCTAAAATCAAAGCCATACTTTTCTTGTTCAATTCAATACTTTGCTGATATTGTTCTTTCAAAATATCTAATTCGGCATTGATATCTTTAGCCGCATAAGCTGTATTTAAACCACTTAAAAAAAAGCTGAAAACAATAAACTGTATAACCATTTTAAAAAAATGGCGATAGGTAAAACTCTGCAATCTTCTCATATACATTCCTCGGAATTAATCAAGTTTTTCAAATTTCATTACGAATTATGAGTACTTAGGAATTAAAAAATAATAAACTATACGTTATGGCGCAGTATGTTTGTTTGTCTTCATCTAACCTGGGTAGATTAAATTCAGGCGCAATGCCCGAGGTGTGATGACGGACACATGGCTGGCTACATAACTATTCATCAGTGCTTCTCTGAAGTCAAAATTTTCTAGTTATCATCATCATTCCTTAGTGCAAACCAGTTGTCTTTGTGTTCGATCCTTAGAAAAATAGCTTTAAACCGAACGTATTACTTTATTTTTCAACTATAAATAAATTTATAGTGTATTCAGTATATATTTATATTATATTTTCAATAACTTAAATGAGTTTATTATATCATTACATTATACTTAGTTAACAATTTAATTTATAATAAATTAAATATCCAAGCTTACTCCAGCTGTAAAATAAAGCTACAATCATGAGCAATAACGACAAGTTTGCATATGTAAAACAGGAAAACATTGCCAATACCACAAGCAAAACCAACTCAAATATCCTCCATATCCACAATCAATTTCGGATAAACTAGCTTTTGTATCCACTGTATGTTATTGGGCGAACTTGATAGGGTTTTTGTAGGGTGGGCAGTCTTTTTTGCCCACCATAGCGTACTCTAAATTGGTGGGCAAAAAAGACTGCCCACCCTACGTTCCGTTAAATTTTCAACTTCCCTATAATTTATAGTGAATACTGGCTTTT
>CAYNRB010000065.1:0-14820 GCA_964399475.1 uncultured Methylomarinum sp. | reverse complement strand
CCACGACCCCTACACCCCCAGTATAGTGCGCTACCAAACTGCGCTACGCCCCGATATGTATTTTTTTAAAACAAGAACTGTCAAAATTTTAGACTGACAATATAGAGCAGATTAAAATCTGTTCTACAAAATTTGATGGGTTATTTTAAATGATATCCCGTGAATAATTCAATTATCACATGAATATGTTCAGTCAGAACTCTTTATATTTGAAAATATTATTTCAATAATTCTAAAATATCTTCTAATTCACCTATCATCTGGTGAACAAGTTGCTTGGTTCTGGTTGTATCTTCTTTGGCATCATCACTAGCCAAATGAACTCTAGCACCACCGATAGTATAGCCTTGTTCATAGAGCAAACCTCGAATCTGGCGAATCATCAGCACATCATGACGTTGATAATAGCGACGATTACCTCGTCTTTTAACAGGATTCAGGTCTGTAAACTCTTGTTCCCAATATCTTAGCACATGGGGTTTAACGCCACATAACTCACTGACTTCACCAATTGTGAAGTATCTTTTTGCCGGTATTGGAGGCAATTCATTATTATTACTAGGCTCCAGCATATTGTTCTACTCTGGCTTTTAGTTTCTGACCTGATCTAAAAGTTACCACGCGTCGCGCAGTAATAGGAATTTCTTCACCAGTTTTTGGGTTTCTGCCAGGACGACTACTTTTATCTCTTAATTCAAACTTACCAAATCCTGAAATTTTTACTTGTTCTCCATTCTCTAAAGAAGCCTTGATTTCTTCAAAAAACAGTTCAATAATTTCTTTTGCCTCACGTTTATTTAATCCAAGTTCATCAAATAATCGTTCAGAAAAATCAGCTTTTGTTAATGCCATTAAATTAATCCCTCAGTTTTGCATTTAATTTGTTTTTTAAATCTTCTAATACTTTGCTAAATATAGCATCAATTTCAGTATCTGTAAGCGTTTGTTTGCTATCTTGTAGAATTAAACTCAATGCCACACTTTTAAAACCCTCTTCTACGCCTGTTCCTCGATAAATATCAAACAGAGAAACGTCCTTAATCAGTTGTTCATTACTGCTTTGTATACATTGAATTATTTCTGATGCTTTAATTTTTTCTTCTACTATCAATGCCAGGTCTCTACGTACTGATGGGAATTTCGAAAGTCGTTCAAATACTGGAATTGTCTTTTTGAAAACCAGATCCTGATTTAATTCAAACATAAAAACTGGTGTATCAAAGCCTAACTTTTTTTCTATGCTGGGATGCAACATGCCTAACATCCCAACACGCTCACCTTCAGTATTTAGAATTTCAGCTGATTGCCCCGGATGCAAAGCTGGGTGTATTATAGTCGAATATTGAACATGACAATCAGTCAAATGAAACAATGCTTCTAAATCACCTTTAAGGTCAAAAAAATCAACTTTTCTATTTTTTTCAGCCCATTGTTCAATCGCTACATTTCCTAGTATTAGCCCAGACAACATTTTCTGCTGAATCATTTCACTATCGTTAGCAATAAAACGTAAACCTGATTCAAACAAACGTACCCGACTCTGCTGGCGCTTAGTATTATACAAAGCGGCATTGAGTAATCCGCACCATAATGTGGTACGCATAACTGACAATTCTGAAGAAATCGGATTTTTTAATTTGATAATTTCATCATCTGGGGCAATAATTTCTTGAATTATTTCATCAACAAAACTGTAGGTGATTGCTTCTTGGTAGCCTCTATCAACCAATAAATCCTCAGCACGTTCAATAGGCAGAATCGCTTCTTCAGCTTTACCCAATTCAGAGCGCATCAATAAACTACTATTAGGCAAATTATTGTAACCATAAATACGGCCAATCTCTTCCAGTAAATCTGCTTCTATCTCAATATCGAATCGACAACCTGGTGGGGTTATTTCCCAACCACCTTCTTGCTCTTGAACTTTCATACCTAATCGTTCAAAAATAGCTTTTATTTCTGTATCATCCAAGCTGATACCTAAAACTTTTTCAATTCGTTGTTGCCTGAGTTTCACTGCCAGTCTTTGTGGTAAAAACTCTGCTGATGTGACTTCCGAAATTGGCCCAGCATTGCCCCCACTAATTTGAATCATCAGCTGGGTCGCTCGTTCAATTGCTCGTTTCTGTAAAGTAAAATCCACACCGCGTTCAAAACGATGAGATGAATCTGTATGTAAGCCAAACTGACGTGCTTTACCGGCAATAGTAATCGGTGTAAAAAAAGCGCATTCGAGAAAAATGTCTTTTGTCTGATCGGTGACAGAGGTCTTTTCACCGCCCATAACACCCGCTAAAGCCAATGCTTGCTTATCATCAGCAATAACCAACGCATCACTATTTAACTTGATGGTTTGATCATTCAACAGTGCTAATTCTTCATTTTCCTCAGCAACTCTAACGTTAATAGAGCCTGATAATTTATTCGCATCAAAAGCATGCAGAGGCTGGCCTAATTCCAGTAGCACATAGTTAGTAACATCTACTAAAGGCCCTAGACTTCGAATTCCTGACCGCCTTAAACGTTCTTGCATCCATAGAGGCGTTTCACTATCAGGATTTACATTTTTAATTAAACGACCCAGATAGCGTGGACAAGCTTCTTTTGCTTCAACATTTACATTAATAATAGAATCATGGGTGATTTCAGCCGCCAAAAACTCAACAGGCTTCCAATCCATTTTATTCAGTACTGAAATTTCTCGTGCAACACCTTCAACACTTAAACAATCGGCTCGATTGGGCGTTAAATCCAGCTCTATTATACTGTCATTTAAAGCTAAATAATCCCGTATATCTTTGCCTACTGGCGCATCAGCTGCTAGTTCCATTAAACCGTCCGCATCAGCGGCAAGTCCCAATTCTTTTTCGGAACATAGCATTCCCAGAGAAAATTCACCGCGTAATTTAGACTTCTTGATCTTAAAATCACTCGGTAAAACAGCTCCAACTAATGCGGTTGGTATTTTCAGTCCTATTTTTACATTACTGGCACCGCACACTATTTGCAGTGGCTCTGATTCTCCAACAGATACCTGACAAACTCTTAATTTATCGGCATTAGAATGCTGTTCCATAGCAATTACTTCACCTACCACTACACCGCTAAATTCTGCCGCAGCTGGTTCAACTGAATCAACTTCCAGCCCAGCCATAGTAAGCTGCTCTACAAGCACCTCTGTTGTTACAGATGGATTGACCAGCTCTCTTAACCAAGCTTCACTGATTTGCATGATTCAATCCCATCCTAATTAAATTGTTCCAAAAATTTAAGATCATTTTCAAAAAATAGTCTTAAATCATTTATTCCATAACGTAACATGGCTAATCTCTCAACTCCCATACCGAATGCAAATCCATTAAATTGATCGCTATTAATTTCAACAGATTTGAATACTTCAGGATGGATCATGCCGCAACCCATGACTTCCAGCCAACCGGTATGACTACAAACCCGACAACCTTGTCCATCACACATCACGCATTCAATATCAACTTCTGCTGATGGTTCTGTAAAAGGAAAATAAGAAGGCCTGAAACGCACTTGAATATCTTTTTCAAAAAACGCCCTAAGAAATTCGTAGACAACCCCTTTTAAATCAGCAAAACTGACATCTGTATCCACTAGAAAGCCTTCTACCTGGTGGAACATCGGTGTATGAGTTACATCTGAATCACAACGATAAACGCGTCCAGGTGCAATGACTTTTAACGGTGGCTTCTCAGCTTCCATTGCTCGGATTTGTACAGGTGAAGTATGCGTACGCAAAACCGTATGCGCATCAAAATAGAATGTGTCATGCATCGCACGGGCGGGGTGGTGTGCAGGAATATTCAAGGCTTCGAAATTATGATAATCGTCTTCTATTTCTGGCCCTTCGACCACCTTAAAGCCTACGCTGGCAAAAATTTTTGATATTCTGCGTAAAGTAATAGTAACTGGATGAAGTCCGGCGATTGTCTGCCCTCTACCTGGCATGGTTACATCAACAGATTCACTGGCTAATCTAGCATCAAGAGCCGCCTGTTGCATTGCTATTCTGGATTCTTCCAATTTCAGTTGGAATTCCCCTTTTGCTTTGTTAATAACCTGACCGACAGCCCGTCTCTGATCAGGATCAAGCTTACCTAATTGTTTCATTTGTAGAGTAAACTCACCTTTCTTTCCAAGATAGGCAACTCTGACTTGATCTAATTGGGTTAGGTCTTTTACTTGTGCAAGTGCTTGCAAGCCTTGCGCGAGAATTTCTTCGAGGTTAGCCGACACAGCGCAGCTCACTATAAGTAGAATTTAAAAGAAGAGTGGATTAGAAGAAACTTCAAAAAAGAAATTTCTTTATTCCAAATGTTTTATAAAAGTGAAGGATACTACTGTAGAGCGGACTTGAGTCCGCACTATAATTTTACAACTATAGCGGACTAAAGTCCGCTCTACAGGCAGGGTAAAGTGACCAAACGACACTTCACTTTTAACATAGATGCCTTACGAAGGTGGGCTTTGATTGGCTTTAGCTATTTTTGCTATTTCAGCAAATGCTTCTATGTCTCGAACAGCAATATCAGCTAATACCTTACGGTCAATTACTACATTAGCTTTGGACAGACCATTGATAAATCGACTGTATGACATTCCACATAAGCGAGCTGCCGCATTAATACGGACTATCCATAAAGCTCTAAATTGACGTTTTCTTTGTTTACGATCGCGGTAAGCATATTGACCCGCTTTAATTACCGCTTGTTTAGCAACTCGATAGACCCTACTACGTGCACCGTAATAGCCTTTCGCTTGCTTTAAAATCTTCTTGTGTCTTGCTCTGGCAGTTACGCCGCGTTTTACTCTAGGCATTATTTTTCCTCTCTAGCTATAAGGTAACAAACGTGCAACCATTGGCGCATCAGAAGGATGAATAGTCGCCGCTTTACGCAACTGTCTTTTTCTTTTTGTGGTCTTTTTAGTCAAAATATGACGACGATGTGACTGAGCACATTTAAAACCACCACTACCGGTTTTTCTAAACCGTTTGGCAGCACCACTATGGGTTTTCATTTTTGGCATTTGTTTTCTCCGATTTATATAATTGAAATTAACATCCCTGTAATAATAACCAAGTAAGGCAAAATGCAAGGCCCGACCTAATTAAGAACATCAATAGCTACTGATGTTATACAATGATTCAATCCTGAATCATTTTGGATTGCTACAAATATTACTATCTAAAGCAATCCACTAAAATTTACCAAATTAAAAATAAGGTAAAAAAGAAACGCTTTTCAGTCGCTTTACTTTTTCTTTCTTGGCGCCATTACCATTACCATCTGGCGACCTTCAAACTTAGGAAACTGCTCTACCACAGCTAACTCTGCCAAGTCTTTTTCCACGCGTTTCAAGAGCTCCATGCCTATTTCTCTATGCGCCATTTCTCGGCCTCGAAAACGTACAGTAATTTTGGTTTTATTGCCTTCTTCAAGAAATTTAGTCAGACTTCTCAGTTTAACCTGATAGTCTCCTTCTTCAGTTCCAGGTCTATATTTTATCTCCTTTAGCTGAATCTGCTTTTGTTTCTTTTTAGCAGCCTGTTGCTTTTTATTTTGTTCAAACTGGTATTTGCCATAATCCATTATTTTACAAACAGGTGGATCAGCATTGGGTGAAATTTCCACCAGATCCATATTTGCTTCATAAGCCAGCTGTTTTGCTTCTGGTAAAGAAATAATACCTATTTTTTCACCATCCGCAGCAACAACTCGTACCCGTCTTGCCGTTATATCATTATTTAAACGTGTAGTATCTCTTTTAGAAGCGATGCTTTATCCTCCAACTCTGGAATAAAATAGTAACCTTGATCTTCATTAATAAAATTTCTTTATTCCTTAATAATTATCTGTTTGTAACTTCTTCACTTAGCCGTTCAACTAAATCATTCATTGACAAACTACCTAGATCCTCACCTTTTTGCGAACGTACCGCAAGGGTTTGACTCTCTAATTCTTTATCACCAATAATCAGAAGATACGGCACACGTTGCATAGAATGCTCGCGAATTTTAAAGCCGATCTTCTCATTTCTCAAGTCTATTTTAACTCTATAGCCTTGTTTTTCTAATTTCAGCCCAACTTGCTCTGCATACTCAGCGTGACGACCTGCAATATTTAGCACGACTAGTTGTACCGGAGATAACCACAAAGGGAATGTTCCGGAATGCTCTTCAATTAAAATTCCAATAAAACGTTCCAAAGAACCTAGAATTGCTCTATGTAACATTACCGGTACTTTTTTGGATCCATCTTCTGCAATATAACTAGCATCAAGGCGTTCCGGCATGGAAAAATCGACCTGAATGGTGCCACATTGCCAGACTCGCTCCAGACAATCCTTTAAAGAAAATTCAATTTTGGGGCCATAAAAAGCACCTTCGCCAGGTTGCAGTTCCCATTCTATGCTTTTATTATCAAGCGCAATTTCCAAAGCTTTTTCTGCCTTATCCCAGTCTTCATCAGTACCGACTCTATTCTCTGGTCGTGTCGACAATTTGATTAAAACATCTTCAAATCCAAAGTCCTTATAAACGTCAAAAAGCAAATCAATAAATGTTGATACTTCATCTTGAATTTGATTTTCTGTACAAAAAATATGCGCATCATCTTGCACAAAATTTCTGACTCGCATCAAACCGTGTAAAGTGCCCGAAGGCTCATTCCGATGGCAGGAACCAAATTCAGCCATCCGCAGGGGTAGATCCCTATAACTTTTTAAACCTTGATTATAGATTTGCACATGGCAAGGACAATTCATCGGTTTAACAGCATAATCACGATGTTCAGAATGGGTTGTAAAGATCATTTCCCCAAACTTGTCCCAATGCCCTGATTTTTCCCACAAAGTCCGGTCAACTAACTGAGGTGTTTTAACCTCGCCATAGCCATTAACTCGGAGTTTTTCACGAATATATTGTTCTATTTGCTGATATATTATCCAGCCTTTTTCATGCCAGAAAACCATACCTGGCGCTTCTTCCTGAGTATGAAATAAATCCAGCGTCTTAGCCAATTTACGATGGTCTCTTTTTTCTGCTTCTTCTAAACGGTGTATATAAGCTTTTAAGGCTTTTTTATCGGCCCAGGCAGTACCATAAATACGTTGTAGCATTTCATTGTCAGAATTGCCACGCCAATAAGCACCAGCAATCTTCATTAATTTAAATGCTTTTATCTTGCCGGTACGAGGAACATGTGGACCACGACACAAATCAGTGAATTCACCTTGCGTATAAAGCGATAAATCTTCATTTGCAGGAATGGATTCAATAATTTCTGCTTTATAGGCTTCCCCCATATTTTTAAAAAAAGCAACGGCTTCGTCTCGGGACAAAACTGAACGACTGATTTTGAAATCTTCTGAAACCAATTGCTGCATTTTCTTCTCAATTGCTTTCAGATCATCCGGTGTGAAAGGCCGCTCATAGGCAAAGTCATAAAAAAAACCATTATCTATCACCGGCCCGATAGTAACCTGTGCATCGGGATATAGCTGTTTAACAGCCTGCGCTAATAAATGGGCGGTTGAATGACGAATAACCTCTATGCCTTCCTCATCCTTGGCAGTTATAATTTGTAAATCAACATCCTGATCTATCAAATTACTGGCATCAACCACTTCTCCATTGACCTTGCCTGCCAATGTTGCTTTTGCCAACCCAGATCCTATTGAAAGAGCGACATCCATAACTGTTAAAGCATTTTCGAATTCTCGCTTTGATCCATCAGGCAGGGTAATTACTGGCATTTTTTATGTTTATCAATCGGCAATAAAAAAGCACCGCGATGCGATGCTTTAAATATGGTAGGCGCGAGTAGATTCGAACTACCGACCCCCACCATGTCAAGGTGGTGCTCTAACCAACTGAGCTACGCGCCTAAGGTCTATTTGAACTATTATACCAAGACTTATAAGCTTTGCAAATTAAAAGCAGTCCATCAATTTAATCGCCCTATGTAACTTTGATGAAGTGAAGTGGAATCAAGGCTACGATAAACTTGGCTTCAAGACTGTGATAAAGCTATATTTCCTACAATTGCGGACTAAAGCCCACTCTACAAGAATACTTAATTTAGATTACTTTTTCGATATACTGCATCATCAACTGCACACTTTTATTACCGCGGAAGTCATTGATGTCCAATTGATAAGCCGATTTTATTGAACGTATTCCCAGCCAGCTTTCAGGCTGATCTACAAAAAAAGCGATGGCATCAATTAATAATTCGCCTTGGGGAATCCTCAGCACAAATTTAAGATGCTTCTGCCCCACAATCCTACATTGAATCACTTCAAAAACACCATCGAATACAGGCTCTGGAAATGCTTGCCCCCACGTTCCAGAATCTTTTAATAATTGGGAGAACTCCAGTGTCATTTCCTTCTCAGACAACTGCCCATCGGTATAAATTTTTTGCTCCAGATCCAGGCTACTTAAGTGTTTTTCGACTACCTCATTAAAAGCCAAGGCAAAAACCGGATAATCATGCATTTGTATACTCATTCCTGCCGCCATGGCATGTCCGCCAAACTTGCTGAGTATTTGCGGATGAGTTGCTGCAATTTCACTGAGCACATCGCGAATATGCACACCGGGAATTGATCTTGCCGAGCCTTTAATTTCTCCGTTATCAGCTGAAGCAAAGGCAACTACAGGTCTATGTAGTCGGTCTTTAATTCTGGATGCCAGAATGCCGATCACACCTTGATGCCAATATTTCTCAAAAAGACAGACACCAGCAGGCAAATGTTTTTCATCCAATACCTTCATTTCCTTTAACAAGGACATTGCTTCATTTTTCATTTGCGCTTCGACTTCTTTACGGTCTTGATTTAGCGCATCTAATTGCTCGGCAATATCCTTGGCTAATGATTCATCATCAGTTAATAAACATTGAATTCCCAGAGACATATCATCCATGCGCCCTGCTGCATTAAGCCTTGGCCCTAATGCAAAACCTAAATCAGACGCATTAATTGAATTAAATTGTTTTTTGGAAATATCAATTAGTGCTTTTAAACCTGGGTGAGCATGGCCAGAACGAATTCTTAATAATCCCTGGTGCACTAAAACCCTATTCACCTGATCCAGAGCCACTACATCGGCTACCGTACCCAAAGCCACAAAATCAAGAAGTTGAGCCAAATTTGGTTCTTTAATATGTTTTTTAAACCAGCCTTGGTCTCTTAAGCGACTTCTTAAGGCCATCAAAACATAAAAAATCACACCTACACCAGCAATATTCCCACTGGGAAACTCATCATCGGGTAAATTAGGGTTTACGATAGCATCCGCTTCAGGTATTTGCTCTCCCGGTAGATGGTGATCCGTTATCAGCACCTTAATATTAAAATCTTTTGCAGCTTTGACACCATCAATACTGGAAATACCATTATCTACAGTAATAATAACATCAGGTTGCTGCTGTTTGACCAATTCAACAATTTCTGGTGTTAATCCATAACCGTATTCAAAACGATTAGGCACCACAAAAGAAACCTGATTTGCGCCTAATAGCTCTAACCCTTTTATTGCTACCACACAACTAGTCGCTCCATCTGCATCAAAATCAGCGACTATAGTGATTTTTTGTTGTTGCTCTATCGCGAAAATTAAATGTTCAACCATCGTTTCCATGCCTGATAATAGCCAGGGAGAGGGAAGTTTGGCCAAGGTACGCTCTAGTTGCTCATTTTTTGTAATGCCACGACTGGAAAAAATCTTTTCTAAAATAGGGTTTAATGCTTTCAGATGGGATTTTTTCTTGTTTCCAGGTCTAGAAACTATTTTTTTTTTGATGCCTTGATGATACATAAACAACCAATAGAAATTACATAGAGGGTTTTAACAAATTTGCTTACATTTTATCTAATATGGCTTTTTTTACTGACTCCAAAGTTGCTTCTATAGTTACTGGATGCGCATCTTTACATTGATTAATTGCAGTGTCGGGATCTTTTAATCCATTTCCGGTCAAAGTACAGACAATTTTACTGCCTTCGGGTATTTTTCCACTTTTAATATCTTTTAAAGCACCTGCCAAAGAGGTTGCTGAAGCGGGCTCACAGAAAATACCTTCATTTTGTGAGAGCATTTTATGGGATTCTAATATTTTCTCATCCGTAAAGCAATCAAACCAGCCAGCAGATTCTTTTTGCGCAACCCAGGCATAATCCCATGATTGGGGTCTACCTATACGAATGGCAGTTGCTATTGTTTCGGGGTCATCCACCATTTCGCCACTAATAAAAGGTGCTGCACCAGCTGCCTGATAGCCACACATAATAGGACGCTTGCTTGCCACCGCTTTTAAACCATTCTGATCTGCTGCATATTCTGTATAGCCTTTCCAGTAAGCAGTAATATTCCCAGCATTTCCTACGGGTAAACAATGATAATCAGGGGCATCGCCTAACTCATCCACAATTTCAAATGCTGCGGTTTTTTGTCCATCTATTCTGAAAGGATTAATTGAGTTAACTATGGTAACGGGCGCATGATCAACAATTTCCTTAACTAGAGACATACCCGCATCAAAATTACCATTAATCTGGATAATTTCAGCACCATACATTAAGGTTTGGGCTAATTTGCCTAAAGCTATTTTTCCGTCAGGTATTAACACAAAAGCTTTGATTCCAGCACGTACAGCATAGGCCGCTGCTGACGCAGAAGTATTTCCAGTAGAAGCACAAATAATGGCCTGACTACCGTCCTCAACTGCCTTGGTCACAGCCATGGTCATTCCACGATCTTTGAATGATCCAGTTGGATTTAAACCTTCAAACTTAACGTAAATCTCGACTTCTTTACCTATTAGCTTAGGAATATTTTCTAGCTGAATTAAGGGAGTATTCCCTTCACCAATACTAATAATTCGCGCATCATCATTAACAGGTAAACGATCTTTATAGCGCTCAATTAAGCCTGTGTATCGAGTAGACATATTTTTATCCCAGAGTTTCTAAACGTATTCGGCTAATTGAGCCGCTAATAGAGGATAATGCTTCAATTTCTGAAATTGCAGCATTCATTTCTTTTTCCAAAGTAGTTTGAGTCAACATAATAACCGGTAAGGTCGTTTCTCCTTCTAACGGTTCTTTTTGAATCAAAGCTTCAATGCTGATCTGATGATCGGCTAGAATTCTTGTTATTTCAGCTAATACTCCTGGTTTATCTTCAGCATTTAGACGCAAATAATAGGCTGTTTTTATTTGCTCTGAATTTAAAACTGGAATATCAGTAATTGAATCAGGCTGAAATGCCAAATGCGGAACACGGTGCTCAGGATCACTAGTCATTACCCTGACCACATCAATAATATCAGCTACTACCGCTGAAGCGGTTGGCTCCGCACCTGCACCTGCTCCATAATATAACGTCGACCCTACAGCATCGCCTTGCACTAACACCGCATTCATCACGCCATCTACATTGGCTATTAAACGTTTTTCAGGAATCAATGTAGGATGAACTCTTAATTCAATACCTAGATCAGTTTTTCTGGCAATACCTAAGTGCTTGATCCGATAGCCTAATTCTTCCGCATACTCAACATCAGTTCGAGTAATTTTGGTAATACCTTCAGTATATACATTTTGAAATTGTAAAGGGATACCGAATGCTATAGAAGCTAAAATTGCCAGTTTGTGACCTGCATCTATACCTTCCACATCAAAGGTTGGATCAGATTCTGCATAACCTAAAGCCTGCGCCTCTGCCAATACATCTGCAAAGTCACGTCCCTTATCACGCATTTCAGTCAGAATAAAATTTCCTGTTCCATTGATAATCCCAGCTAACCATTCAATCTGGTTTCCACTTAAGCCTTCTCTGATTGCCTTAATAATAGGAATGCCACCAGCAACAGCAGATTCGAATAAAACCATCACCTCTTTTTCACTGGCTTTGGCAAAAATTTCATTACCATGCAAGGCAATTAAAGCCTTATTTGCAGTAACCACATGCTTGCCATTTTCGATAGCTTCTAGCACTAATTCTTTTGCTAAAGTATCGCCACCTATTAGCTCTAGAACGATATCAATTTCAGGGTCTTTAATAATTTCAAAAGCATTTGCTGTCAATGCTAAATTTTGGGTATCACAAATTCTTTTCTGACTTAAATCTCTTACAGAGGCACGAGTCACAATAATTTCTCTCCCCGCCCTGCGGGAAATTTCTTTTGCATTTCTTGTCAGTACATTAACAGCCCCACCGCCAACTGTACCTAAGCCTAAAACACCAATTTTTACTGCTTTCAACTGTAACTCCTGAGTCACTTTAACAATTCCTTACCCTTAATTTGTAGCGCGGACTTGAGTCCGAAAGAATATAAAAGGGATAGTAATTTAAATTATCTAAAACTAGAATGGCAGACTGAAATCTGCTCTACACAAGGCCTAATTATTTATTATCTTTTTTTAGCATTTGACGAATACCTCTTAGCGCTTGTCGGGTTCTATGCTCATTTTCAATTAAGCTAAACCTGACGTGATCATCCCCATATTGTCCAAACCCGACACCGGGTGAAACAGCCACTTTCGCATCAAATATCATTTTCTTACAAAATTCCAAAGATCCCATTTCCTTATATTGTTCGGGAATTGGAGCCCAAACAAACATGGTTGCTTTGGGTTTTTCTACCTTCCAACCCATGGCATTTAGGCCATCGCAAAGTACATCCCGTCTAATTCTATACATTTCACAAATTTCTGCAACACATTCCTGAGGTCCTTCAAGCGCAGCTATGGCCGCTACTTGTATAGGGGTAAACATACCATAATCTAAATAGGATTTAATTCGAGTCAACGCAGCAACCAAGGTTTTATTTCCACACATAAATCCCACACGCCAACCCGGCATGTTATAACTTTTTGAGAGAGAGAAAAATTCAACAGCAATATCTTTGGCACCTTCAACCTGTAATATAGAAGGAGCGGTATAGCCATCAAAAACTATATCTGCATAGGCAATATCATGAACCACCCAAATCCCATGTTCTTTGGCTATTGCAACAATTTTCACAAAAAATTCTAGCTCAATGCATTGACTGGTTGGGTTACCTGGAAAATTCAGAATCAGCATTTTAGGTTTGGGCCAGGAATCTACAATGGCTTTTTTTAATTCTTCAAAAAAGTCTACCCCTGGCACCATTTTGACGTGCCTTAAATCTGCGCCTGCTATAACCACCCCATAAGGATGGATTGGGTAGGCAGGATTAGGCACTAAAACCACATCACCAGGGCCTAAGGTTGCTAATGCTAAATGCGCCAGCCCTTCTTTTGAACCAATGGTAACAATTGCTTCTGTTTCTGGATCTATATCAACCTCAAAACGATTTTTGTACCATTGACAGATAGCCTTTCTTAGCCGAGGAATTCCACGAGACAGTGAATATCGATGGGTATCATCACGCTCAGCCGCTTCAACCATTTTTGCAACAATATGCTTCGGTGTCGGTTGATCAGGATTACCCATACCAAAATCGATTATATCCTCACCTTCTGAACGAGCTTTTGCTTTAAGCTCATTGACTATATTGAATACATAAGGGGGGAGGCGACTAATTCGGTGAAATTCTTCCATTCTTCGTTACAGTAATTTATTGATCATGCCATCTAATACAGCGATTTGTGTTCCTGATAAACTGCTAACCACAGATTCCAGAAAATCGGCTATTATAACCTGAATAAAACTTGAGTGAGAATGCAAGTAAAGGATCTAATCAATAGATAATTGCAATGGATAACCCCTGGCTACTAATATCAAGCCCAAAAAATTAGTTTATTGCAATTAATCGACAGGGTATTTTCTTTTTCGGATCACTTATAAAACATTGATGATCCTTAGACACCTCATATATAAACCTAGGTGCGCGCAGGGAATTATTTGGAACCACTAAGCTGGCACAGAAGAGTCGCACTCAACAAGTATTAGGATATGTGTCGTTAGAAAATGCAGACGCATAGCAAACGTTAAAACTATTAGCAAAATTCGAAAAACGGACAAAACAAACTAGAAAAGCTATAGCGTTACCACTTTTGAGCAAGACAATTGTTCACATTCTTCAACCAAGCTGGAAATACATTGCTAATATTTATCTCATCTTAAATTGGAAGCTAGATTACTCATGATGACTAGGGTTATGCCTGTTTTTCCCTTTGGTATTTTCACAGCCTAAAAGAAATATTAGCACGATAATTATCGACATTAATTGCGTCATCACTCTCTCCTCTATGAACCTAGATAAATCAGTTGGATCACAGTTTCTAGCACAAACTAGATTCCACAGCACTTCAAAAAAACCCCACCTAAGCGAATGGGTGAGGCTAAGGTTTTTTGAGCCACATGGATGTAGTGAATGTCGATTATGCAGGAGCAATAATCTACCAAAACACTGTGAAACCAATAGCTTGCACTATAAACCCGCGCCAACTGATTTTTCTAGGATGAACGTAATTAGTCTAATCCAACATTGTCAGATTCTTTTTTATACTATAAAAATGAAGTAATAAATTATACAGCTGACTTCAGTCCACTATATATTGCGTGAGTTGCGATTTACTATAAGGGAGCTGGAAATAAATAATCGTCCATATTGGATAGGATTTTTGTTTGTCTTTGGTCGTGTAGCAATAGGCGCATAGCAAGTTATGTATCTGTTGCTGCACGATCGAAGACGGAGAAAAAGACCAGCAAGATTGGATAATTATTTTTTTCCATCTCCCTAAGGTCACCAGGCTAAAGGTAACTTCTTTTTAATCGTAATCCTTTTATGCTCT
>CAYNRB010000064.1:0-15079 GCA_964399475.1 uncultured Methylomarinum sp. | reverse complement strand
ACAAACTTGAATAACTTCTTTTGCTAAATCAACACCAATCGTAGTATTCTTCATATTCTGGACTCCATAATATATTTTGTTTGAGAGCAACTATATTACTCCACCTGTTTAGGGGTGGGGAGTCCAATTATCTGTTTCTACAACGCTGAAGATGAAAAAAAAGACAAGTAAAATGTTAAATTAATTATGCTTGGATACTTATAACGCTCTGTTCACCTGTCAGCGGATATTCATCAAGACTTTAATAACATGATATGGGTGATGAATATCTGAACTATTTGTACTGTATCAACTGCTGTCAGGTGAAACTGCTTTGTTATGAAAAATGAGTAAACGGGAAGTTTACTTTCTCATTTCGCTTTTGATCTTGCTTTTGCTGATTTCCCATGCGTATTTTGAAAAAACGACAGCTTTTTTCCTCACTTCAGGTTTTACCGTTTTCAGCTTGTTTCACACGATGAGTTGTCAAAATAATCTGAACTTGCTTTCACGCTCCATCGTGCTTTTTCAGCGGATTTTGTTTTCACATCGAAACTGGCTTTTATCCCTCTCAATTTTTTAAGCACTCTTCAGCCTGCTTTTGCTTTTTCAGCATTATTTTTTTTCTGCGTTGTGCTTGGCACAACACTTATAACAAGTCATTGTCTCGGGGCTAATTATCATAAACTCTGACTTCAATATTATGACAATAGATACTATAGAAGCCAGTAACACTAACCGAGTTAACATGCAATAATCCAAGATAAGTAAGTCTGAATAAAATTCCGCATATTCAAGTGTAGAGCAAAATCTTACTTTTCCTGATTATTTGAATGCTCGCTAATGGCTGTTATAAGTCAGTCAATTAATCGTTTGGCGTTAGAAGATGTCAATCAGTGTTGAAGATTTTCCACTTTCAGTATCCAATTATTACCAGTTTATACATAGTTTAAATATAAAATTAAGAGATAGGAATTATCAGCGCTTAGATTTAAGCCTATAAACTGATAAATATTTGGCGCTGATTAATAATGTAAGTACCCAAGTATAATTAATTTAACTAATTTTACGCAGGATTTTTTTTCATATTCAGTGTTGTATAAATAGGCGCATAGCGAGCTACGCAACTATTTATGCAACGCTGAAGATGAAAAAAAAGACAAGTAAAATGTTAAATTAATTATGCTTGGGTACTTATATACATACTGTGGAAAACCCATCAAAATTAAGTAACATATGAGCCACTTGCAAAATTATTTAATATCTTACTCAACACTTTATATTGTGTTTATTTATAAAAAGATCACAATATATAGGTAATTATGCAAAAATTGGTTAATTTTTATACAGTTTTGCAAGTGGCTCATATAAGTAACTATTTAGTTACATTAATCGTTTTTTAAGCGCTGAAACCCTTATAATATCTCCTCATAGCTACTCACAACTATTTGATTGCCAAAGATAATTAACTTATGAATCAAAGTGTTAAACATACTCCAATGATGCAGCAATATCTGCGTATCAAATCAGAACACCCTGAAACACTCTTGTTTTATCGAATGGGAGATTTTTACGAATTATTTTTTGATGATGCTAAAAAAGCAGCTGATCTGCTTGATATTACTCTGACCAGTCGCGGTCAATCAGCTGGACAACCCATACCGATGGCTGGTTTCCCCCATCATTCAGCAGAAGGCTATATTGCCCGCCTCATAAAACGCGGAGTATCAATTGTCATCTGTGAGCAAATTGGCGATCCAGCGACCAGCAAAGGCCCAGTTGAACGCAAAGTGGTACGAATCATCACACCAGGTACAGTGACTGATGAAGCATTACTGGAAGATCGTAAAGATAATTTTTTAGTTGCATTCAGCCAGCGCGCTCAATTTTTTGGTATTGCCTGTCTAGATTTAAGCAGTGGAAAACTGGCTTTACAAGAAGCTGGGTCTGAACTGCAATTCTTGAGTGAAATTGAACGTTTAAATCCTGCTGAATTATTGTATAGTGAAGACATCAAACTTAATCAACAATTAAAAGAACGCTCTGGCTTATGCCAGAGACCCCCTTGGCATTTTGAACTGGAAAGCGCCAGCCAACTGATATTAAAACAATTCAAAACGCATGACTTGAAAGGCTTTGGCTGTGAACATTTACCAGCTGCGATATGCGCTGCTGGATGTTTATTACAATATGTTAAAGATACACAACAAAGTGCTCTACCGCATTTACAAGGCATATCCATTGAACACAGTGAAGAGAGTATTGCTTTGGACACCTGTAGTCGAAGAAACCTGGAATTGGACTCTCACCCCAGTGGCCAACTGAAATATACTTTATTTGGCGTTCTAGACAAAACCTCCACAGCAATGGGCAGTCGTTGTTTACGACGCTGGATAAATCGTCCCTTGCGTTCGCAGATCATATTAAATGGTCGTTACAGTTGTATTAGCAGTTTTTTAAACCAATCGCTTTATAGTGACTTGCAAACCAGCTTAAAACAAGTAGGAGATATTGAGCGTATCAGTTCGCGCATCGCATTAAAATCTGCTCGCCCACGAGACTTAATTATTTTGCGTAATACCTTGGCCGTACTGCCTGAATTACAAACCTTATTATCGAATACCAATAACCCTCATATTGAAACACTTAAAAGCCACATTTCAGAGCAACCCACATTATTAAACTTGCTTCAACAAGCTATTATAGAAAATCCTCCGGTTTTGATCAGGGATGGTGGGGTTATTGCCCCTAATTACAATCAGGAACTAGATGACTTGCGTAATCTGAGCCAAAATGCCGATCAGTTTTTAATTGATATGGAAAATCGTGAAAAACAATCGACAGGCATTACAAACCTTAAAGTAAATTACAATCGAGTTCATGGTTTTTATATTGAAGTTTCTCGATTACAGACTGACAAAGTCCCCGAACACTATACTCGTAAACAAACCTTAAAAAGTGTTGAGCGATACATCACTGCCGAACTAAAATCTTTTGAAGACAAGGTATTAAGTGCCAGAGAAAAATCGCTGGCTTTTGAAAAAGTCTTATATGAGCAGTTACTTGAGCAGATAATCACATCTTTGGCTGTATTACAACAATGTGCATCAGCATTGGCTGAACTTGACGTATTAGTTAATTTTTCAGAACGGTCAGAAACGCTTAATTTATGCAAACCTATTTTGACAGAAAAGACAGGACTGACTATTGAAAGCGGCAGACATTTGGTCGTAGAACAAGTATCTGAGATTCCCTTTGTAGCCAATGATGTCTGTTTTAATCAGCAACGTAAAATGCTAATTATTACCGGACCCAATATGGGGGGAAAATCAACTTATATGCGACAGACTGCCTTGATTGTCTTAATGTTGCATATTGGTTGTTTTGCCCCTGCTGATGCAGTGAGTTGTGGGCCAGTTGATAAAATATTTACTCGTATTGGTGCGTCCGATGATCTAGCCAGTGGTCGTTCGACCTTTATGGTTGAGATGTCTGAAACTGCAAATATTTTACACAATGCAACAGAAAACAGTTTAATTTTAATGGATGAAATTGGACGAGGTACCAGCACCTTTGACGGCCTGTCTTTAGCATGGGCATGCGCATTACATTTAGCTAAACAAACAAAAGCATTTACTCTATTTGCCACCCATTATTTTGAATTAACTTCATTACCTGATGAGTATAAAAACATTAAAAATGTGCATCTGGATGCTTTAGAACACGGCGATAAAATTGTTTTCTTGCACACGGTTAAAGAAGGCCCTGCCAACCAGAGTTACGGTTTGCAAGTAGCTTCATTAGCTGGGGTACCCAAGTCAGTTATTGAAAATGCCAAAAATAAATTACAGCAATTGGAAAATAATGCTTATCTTGAACAACAAAAAGAATCAGGCGTGAATCAGTTAGATTTATTTACTTCAAAAGACTGTCATCCAGCTGTCTGTCTATTAGAAGAAATTAAACCCGATGATTTAAGTCCTAGACAAGCTCTGAACATGCTTTATAAGCTTAAAGGGTTTGTCTAACTGCTACAATAATACTGATATGGGAACTCAAGAGAACCTGAATGAGGCTCTGTTAGCAAGAGCGGACTTAGGAACGAGGATTTAATAATATGCGAAAGTTTGACGCAGGATTTTTGTTCGTCTTCAAGGCGTAGCAACAGGCGCATAGCAAGCTACGCAACTGTTGCTACAACGCAGAAGACGGACAAAAAGACAAGTCAAAATTCGTATATTATTGAATCCTCGTTCCTTAGGAGTGAAGATTTAATAACTTCCGGAACTTATTAAATTTTCACACCTTAAGACAAGTCCACTCATATTGTAGCTATTTTGTAGCGGACTGAAGTCCGCTCTACCGCAGTAAAATCACTCAACAGCCAATTCTTTAACTAAACGTTCTGCCGGTACATAGCCAGGGAAAACATTACCTTTATCAGTAACTATCATTGGGGTACCTCTAACATCAAAGTCTAAAGCTAACTGCATATGCTCATCTATTGGATTGTCACAGGTTTTAGCTTCTAATGTCTTTCCGTTTTTCGCATCAGTTAAAGCAACATTACGATCCTTCGAGCACCATACTGAGATAGCTTTATTATAGGAGTCAGATCCTTTTCCTGCTCTTGGATAAAACAAATATTGCACGGTAATTCCTTCCGCTATATATTTATCTATTTCAGCATGTAACTTTCGACAATAGCCACAATCAATATCGGTAAATATAGATACCTTATACTTACTATTGTCGGCTTTGAAAACAATCATTTTATCTTCGCCCAGCTTATTGATTGCATCCATTCTAACACCTGACAATTTTTCTTCTGTCAAATCCTTTCGATTCACAACGTCTATTAAATGACCTTGTATCAAATATTTTCCATCTGCTGATACATAAAAAATGTCTGAACCCACTGTAATCTCAAATAAGCCTTTTATACTAGATTCTTTAACAGATTTGATTTTTAAAGAAGGCATTGATTGACCCATTACCTTTCTTATTTTTGCTTCATCTGCATGGGCTATTGTTGAATTAAATAAGGCTGCACCCACTACTGACAACGCAAATAAAGCGAAGCCAATTTTTTTCAATTGTTGTTTCATATTAAATTAAAAATTGTTAAAAGTTCATAATTGACTGCATTGAACATTATTCGTTCAACCATACATTTTCCGCAAATTGTATAGCTATTGAAAAAAACGCTCAATATCCAGAAAGACAGCAAAAATCATTAAAGACATCAACAAAAGAATTCCCACCTGTTGAAAATAGATTTGTATCCTTTCTGAAACTGGACTGCCTTTAATAGCTTCTATTGCAAAGAACATTAAATGTCCGCCATCCAGCACAGGTATAGGTAAAAGATTTAATACCCCCAAACTAATGCTCACTAGGGCTAAAAACTTAAGAAAAGGAACTAATCCTCTTTCTGCTGATTGCCCCGCAAATTGAGCAATACTGATCGGGCCACTCAAGTTTTCAACAGAAGATTTTCCGATGAGCATTTTACCCATCATTTTCAAAGTACTGGTAGAGTAAAACCAAGTTTTTTCAAGAGCTGTTACAAACGCATCTGCTGGAGACAATGAATATTCTACGCGTAAATAATCAATTAATTCTTCTGGAACATGAACACCTGCACCGATACGACCAAAATCTTTTTCTTCACTTTCAATTTTTTCAGGCACCAAAGTTAAAGAAACATGAATGCCGTCTCTTTCTACAATTAAATCAATGGACACTTCTGGACGATTTCTTACAAATTCAACCCATTGCTTCCACTCATCAATAGACTCTCCATTGGCAGAAATAATCAAATCAAGGGATTGTAACCCTGCTGCTTTAGCAGAACCCTGCTCAGTCAACGTTCCAATAATGGGTTCTAATTTGGGAGACCAAGGTTTGAGGCCTAATTTTTCAAACAGTAATTTTGGATTTTCAACGTCTTTGTCTTTGATTTTAAGAAAATGTATCTGTTCAATTTTATCCTGATTTCTTACCAACACCTTAATCTCTTGCTCACCTTGCATGGCATAAGAAAATAAAGTGCCCATTGCTTCGGTAAAGGTAGGTACATTTTCATCATTAACAGAAAGTATTTCTTCACCTTCCACAAAACCAGCTTCAGCTGCCAAGGTTCCTGATTCCACTGCACCTATAATTGGCCTCATTCCAGTATCGCCGATTATAAATACTGCCCAGAATAAAATAATAGCCAACAACAAATTAAATATGGGTCCGGCAGCTACAATTGCTGTTCTAGCCAATAATGATTGCCGATTAAAAGCGTAGGGTAAATCTTCTTTTTTAACTTCACCTTCTCGCTCATCAACCATTTTGACATAGCCCCCTAAGGGGATAGCAGATAAAACATATTCAGTTGACTCGGAATTTTTTTGAACGGAACAAATGACTTTGCCAAAACCAATTGAAAACCGAAGTACTTTAACTCCCATTTTTCTAGCCACCCAAAAATGGCCGAATTCATGAATGGCAACTAGTATGCCAATGGCAACTATAAAATGAAAAATAGTATAAAGTGCATCCATTAGATTATCGCTTCTATAATTAATTTTGACTGTACTCTAGCCTGCTGATCAGCCTTTAAAATATGCTCCAGGCTGTCAGCGGGGTCTGCTGAAAATTCAGCCATGCATTTCTCAATAATGACAGGAATATCGGTAAACTTTATCTGCTCATTCAAAAATTCGTTAACAGCAACTTCATTTGCTGCGTTAAGAATGGTTGGCATAATTCCTCCTGCTTTAATCGCCTCATAAGCAAGACGTATACAGGGGAAACGCTCAATATTAGGTTCTTCAAAATCCATTTGTCTTACATCAAAAATATTAAGCGGTTCCACACCCGATTCAAATCGTTCAGGCCAAGCCATTGCATGAGCAATAGGCACTCTCATATCAGGATTTCCCATTTGCGCTAAAACTGTACCATCAACATAATCAACCATTGAATGAATAATACTTTGTTTATGGATAACAATCTGAATGTCATCGGGTGATAGATCAAAGAGCAAACATGCCTCAATCAATTCAAGTCCTTTGTTCATCATGGTTGCTGAATCAACTGATATTTTTCGCCCCATATCCCATTTGGGGTGTGCTACGGCTTGCTCAACGGTAACATCATGCAATTCTTCTACCGGTGTTTCTCTAAAAGGACCGCCAGAAGCAGTTAATAAAATCCGCCTGACTTGTTTTGCGGGTTCTCCAGCAACATATCCTGCTGGCATACATTGAAAAATAGCATTGTGTTCACTGTCTATGGGTAATAAGCATGCGCCTGATTCATGTATCGCTTGCATAAATATATCGCCCGACATCACTAAAGCTTCTTTATTAGCCAGTAATACAGTTTTTCCTGCTTTAGCAGCAGCCAGGCTTGGTAATAAACCTGCGGCTCCGACAATTGCAGCCATTACCGAATCTACGTTTTCTAGGGTAGAGACAAATTCAAGTGCTTTAACACCCGACAAAACATTAATATCTGAAATATTATTCTCAGATGAAGCTGATTTTTTTATTTTCTGTTCAAATAATTCAGCTTGTGTCTCATCAACTACTACAGCATATTCAGGATGATGAACAATACATTGCTCATACAATGCCTCAATATTGGTATTCGCTGTCAAGGCAATGACTTTATATTGATCTAAGTGCCTAAAAACAACATCCAGGGTACTCACACCAATTGAACCTGTCGCACCGAGAATGCAAAGCCCCTTCATGAAAACACACCCCGACCAATCAAAATGATACCTGCATAATAAAAAGGTATCGCTGCAATCACACTATCAATACGATCTAGTACTCCACCGTGTCCAGGTAACAAAGACCCACTATCTTTAACTCCATTTTGACGTTTTACCAGACTAAAAAACAAATCACCGTAAATAGAAATTAAAACGGTTAAAAGTGATAGCAATCCAAAATCTGTTGCAATTATGAGTGGATAATCATAATAAACGGCCAAACATATCGCGCAGATGATGGCTGAGAAAAAAGCACCGTACATTCCTTCAACTGTTTTCCCTGGGCTAATTAATGGCGATAATTTATTTTTTCCAAATTTCCTGCCAGAAAAGTAGGCAGCAATATCAGCCATCCAGATCAATAGTAGAAAGTAAAGTAAACCAGCAGCGCCATAATAAGCTCTGAGTTTTGTTATGAACATCCATGCTGCCAGCAACACAAACCAGCCTATAAAAACTTTATACGATTTTTTTAATTCTAATTTTAACAACTCATCTGGCGCTTTTCTGATAAGAAACATCATTGAAATCCAGAATACGACCGGCCCGATAACAAACCATTCAATAATTCCCGATTGTTTTTTAAGATCTGGCCATTCCAGAAATTCAGAAGCCACTTCCAGTATTTGCGTCCAAAAAGTAATACCTAACATAGGAATAATCAAATACACCAAAAACAATAGTTTTCCTGATGTTGTGTGTATTTCTGACAGGCCTGTCCATTCCCAGGCTGCAATAAACACAATGATTGCCATAAATAAATAAAACCATAAAGTTGGCAACAGAAAAATGGCTGAGATAAGAACGGAAGCTAAGACTATAGCTGTTAATATTCGTTGTAATAACATTATTTATACTTTTATTAAAATGATATGAAATTTAGAAAGGTAGACTGATAGAAATATTAAAGAACGCGCAAAGGATTTATGAACTGATGGAATAGGATTTTTTCTAATAGCTAAACAACAGACTATGCAACCTTATGATACAACTAAAAAATTGGCAAAGATAATTAGAAAAGTATTAATCGCACCTATGTTTTAGTAGAAATCATTAACACTTTCAAACTCAGGAATTAATAATTTGCTCACCTGTTTGTCCAAAACGTCTTTGTCTATTTTTAAAACTCTTAATAGCTTCAGCAAATAAAGTCTGATCAAAATCAGGCCATAAAGCATCGGTAAAATAAAATTCAGTATAAATCAATTGCCACAATAAAAAATTACTGACCCTTTGTTCACCACCCGTTCTTATAAACAAATCAGGTTCGGGTAATTCTGCTGTTGAAATATGCTGGCTAATTAGTTCTTCGGTAATATCCGACTCTTGCAACTCACCCACAGAGATTTTTTTTGCTATTGCCTGAAATGCTTGAGTAATGTCCCAGCGACCGCCATAATTAGCCGCAATAAGCAATATTAATCCGGTATTATTTTCTGTTTGTTTTTCGGCCTGTAAAATTTTATTTTGTAATTTTTCTGAAAAAGCCGTCTTATCACCAATAATCTTCAGTTTAATATTGTTTCTATCTAGCTTATCCACTTGAGACTGCAATGTACCTATAAATAAATCCATCAGCATTTGGACTTCATTTTTAGGTCTACGCCAGTTTTCACTACTAAAGGCAAATAAAGACAGGACTTCAATTTCCGATTTCACGCAGTATTCAACTATTTTTCTAACTGCTTTAACGCCTGCATTATGCCCCATCATTCTGGGCATCTTTTTTTTCTCTGCCCAGCGACCATTTCCATCCATGATGATTGCAATATGCCGAGGATTGCCATTATCAGTAATTAAATCGTTCATCAGCAACCTTGCTTTCTATATCTTAAATTTTGAAACATACTTAATTATTCATGGTAGAAAAATTCATAGAATAATGTTGATCTACTCAATAGGATATAAATAAATGTATTTTGAAATAAATTATTGTATCTTATACTAGCGCTTCAATCAAAAACCCTTATATTGAAAGCAAATCGGCCTCTTTAACTTCAAGACGCTTCTCAACTTCACTGATAAACTTATCAGTAATTTGCTGAATTTTTTCCTCGCCTGAATGCGCCTCATCCTCCGAAACCATTTTTTCTTTCAACGCTTCCTTGATTTCTGAATTCGCATCACGACGAATATTTCTAATAGCAACTCGCCCATGCTCCGCTTCATTCTTAACTATTTTAACTAGATCTCGTCGGCGTTCTTCTGTCAATGGTGGCAATGGTATACGTATTGCTAAACCCTGAGTAACTGGGTTTAATCCCAAACCAGAAGACATGATAGCTTTCTCAATAGCTTTAACCAGATCTTTTTCCCAAGGTGTCACTTTTAAAGTTCGAGAGTCTTCTACAGAGACATTGGCAACCTGTGATAAAGCCGTAGGCACCCCATAATAGGGAACAGTAATCTGATCTAGCAAACTCGGATGTGCTCGTCCTGTTCTAATTTTTGTAAATGCTTTCTGCAGAGCTTCTACACTCTTGCCCATTCTTATTGAAGCATCATGTTGTATATCACTAATCATTTCCAATTCTTCCTTTTAACCTTTTTCAATCAGAGAACCAATATCTTCACCTTTCATCAGGCTCATCACAGCACCGCTTTCAAAAATATTCATTACTCGCATAGGCAAATCATTATCTCTGCACAATACTAAGGCAGTTGTATCCATAACATTTAAACGCTGATCTAAGGCTTCATCATAAGTTAATCGGGGATAAAATTTAGCATCCTTATCTTTTAAAGGATCTGCAGAATATACGCCCTTGACTTTAGTTGCTTTAATCATCAGCTCTGCATTAATTTCTATCGCCCTAAGGCTAGCCGCTGAATCAGTCGTAAAAAATGGGTTTCCAGTTCCAGCAGCAAAAATAACAACACGTCCTTTTTCTAAATGCCTGACTGCTTTACGACGAATATAATCCTCACAAACCTGATTGATTTTTAATGCAGTCATCACTCGAACCTGCTGGCCTAAGTGCTCCAAAGAATCTTGCATTGCCAAAGCATTAATCACTGTTGCCAGCATTCCCATCTGATCACTGGTTACCCGATCCAAACCTTCAGCGGCTTTTTCTGCACCTCGTAAAATATTACCGCCACCAATAACAAGACCGACTTCAATTCCTGCATCACACAAATCTTTAATTTCACCGGCAAGACGCTTAACAATTTCTGCATCAATACTGCCACCCTTATCACTCATTAAGGCTTCGCCACTTAATTTAAGTAAAATTCGTTTACAAATTAATTTTGTCATGGTTATCAATCCTGTAATTAAACCAAAGTGTTTTCAGAAGACAGTGTTATTGTCGCAAACCGAAAAAATTATTTATTATTCATCCCTAAAGACTGCACTACCAAAATAGTTATTCAAATTAGTAAGGAACGTACACGGAATAAGTTCGGCAACTGGCGCAGGATTTTTGTTTGTCTTCAAGGCGCATAGCAAGCTACGCAACTGTTGCCACAGCGCAGAAGACGGACAAAAAGACAAGTCAATTGCCGAAGCTATTTCGCGCACGTTCCTAAGGAGGTTTCCAACAATAAATAGTCCAAACTTTCTTGTCTTTTTGTTCCTGATCAAACCATCTCAATCGTTACGTAGAATAACTATGCGCCTCTTGAGATTGTTTAATCAGAAACAAAAATCCTACGAAATTCCGGCGTATTTATTGTTGGAAACCACCTAAGTACACCCAAGCATAATTAATTTAACTAAGTTTTACACAGATTTTTTATCATCAACTAACACATAGAAGTGTGTAGGTAGAGTCATGCAGGAGCAATTACCGAACCTCATAATGGCGCATACTTTTATGCAACGCCATTGCCAAGGATGGCTGTAATAGAGCAATGCATGAGTAATTGTCGAGAAGATAAAAAAGCAAGTAAAATGTTAAAGTAATTTTGCTCGGGTAATTAGATAACTCGTAGCACATAAACTACCAATATTGAACAGGGTTTTTGTTTGTCTTTAGTCGTGTAAAAATAAGCGCATAGCCTACTACATAACTATTTCTACACAACTTAAAGACGGACAAAAAGACCAGCATGATTGGTATTTTATTTATTGCGAGCTGCCGTAGCACAACCTACAGTAAAATCAACCCATAAAAGTTATATTGGTACGAAATAGATTGATTCAGCTTTAATTAAGCACTTGCCTGAGCTCTTACTTCCTCTGCAAAATCCACCTCTTCTTTCTCAATACCCTCACCGACTTCAAAGCGATCAAAACGAACAATTGAATTGTCATTATTTTTTACTAACTGCGCCACTGTCAATTTATCATCTTTAATAAACGACTGACCTTCAAGGGTAATTTCAGACAAGAATTTTTTGATTCTTCCTGCAATCATCTTTTCAACAATTTCAGGTTTTTTACCGCTGTCTAATGCCTGAGCAGTAAAAATATCTCTTTCTTTTTGTATTAACTCTTCTGATACTTGATCGGCAGACAAACAAGATGGATTACTTGCCGCAATATGCATCGCAATATCTTTGCCTAATTTCTCGTCATTTTTAGCTAATTCGACCATAACAGCTATTTTTCCACCATGTAAATAGCTAGCCACACCACCCTCAACGCCAGAATATTTAGCGAAACGTCTGACAGTGATATTCTCACCCACTTTCGCAATCAAAGCGCGTCGTGTAGTTTCCACAATCTCGCCATTTGCCAATGTCATATCAACTAATTGATCATCTGATTTAATATCACTGGATAATAAAGCATTTGTTACCTGTTCAACAAATCCCTTAAAATCTTCACTCTTAACAACAAAATCAGTTTCGCTGTTAATTTCGATCATAGCAACCGTTTTGCCATCATCACTGGTTTTTATCCCAATTATGCCTTCGGCAGCTATACGTCCTGATTTTTTATCAGCTTTAGCAAGACCTGATTTACGCATATTCTCAATAGCCAATTCCATATCGCCATTTGCTTCAACTAAACTTTTTTTACACTCCATCATACCGGAACCTGTTCTCTCACGAAGCTCCTTAACCATTGCGGCGGTAATTTTCATTTTTTCTAAATCCTCAAATTCTTAACTAAAAAACGCTCCCAATAATAAATTAAAGGAAGCGTTTATTAAAACTATTTACAACGCGATTTCTACGAGTTAATTTGCTTGTTACTCTGGATTACTCGAATCTCTATTTTTCAGCATGTACTTACCAGCAAATTTCTCATTTACTACCTAATACCTAAGGAGCGAAGATTACAAAATATCCGAATCTTGACTTGTCTTTTTGTCCGTCTGCTAAGCTGTAGAATACAAACAAAAATCTTGCGTCAAACTTTCGGATATTATTAATCCTCACTCCCAAAAGACTCACTGGTTAATTTTTCTTCCAAAAAATTAACCAGTCAAACTGGATTAGTTCAATCCAAAAACATTTTAAATAACCTGTTCGACATCTCAATCAACTCGTACATTATTAAACTCAATCTTCTTTAGCTTCTGGCTCTTCTACAAAATCATCAGATTTTGCTGCTACTTCCAAACCTGCTGATTTGGCCTCTAAAACCGCAGCTGAAGCATTTTGACAATATAACTTAACGGCACGTATTGAATCGTCATTACCAGGAATCACATAATCAATATGCTCAGGTGAATTATTCGAATCAACAATACCTACAACTGGAATGCCTAATTTTCGAGCTTCACTCACCGCATTTTTTTCATAGCCCACATCCAGTACGAAAAGCACATCAGGAATGCCTCGCATATTTTTAATCCCACCAAGACTACGCTCAAGCTTTTCTAGCTCCCGATCCATTCCCAAGGCTTCTTTTTTGCTGAAACGCTGATACATAGAGCCATCAGCTTTCATTGCCTCTAATTCCTTAAGACGATTGATAGATTTTTTAATCGTTTTAAAATTAGTCAACATACCACCTAACCAGCGATGATTAACATAAGGCATACCACAACGAATTGCTTCTTCTGCAACGGTTTTACGCGCGGCTTTTTTAGTTCCAACAAACAATATACTTCCTTTGTTTGCTGTCATTTGGCCTAAATAATTCATCGCATCATTAAAGAGTGGAAGCGTCTGCTCCAAATCAATAATATAAATCTTATTACGTGCACCGAAAAGATAGGAAGCCATTTTCGGATTCCAGTAACGAGTTTGATGTCCAAAGTGAACACCCGCTTCTAACATTTGACGCATTGACACTGCTGCCATTTTTTTCTCCAGTTTTATCGGTTGATATTATCAACCATGGGTTACGCCTCCACCTGCCCCGCTTAGAAACCGAACTAAGAAAAATTCAGCACCCTTCCAACCGTGACGACAGATGTGAGTATTAATACAAAAATGAA
The DNA here is from genome assembly GCA_964399475.1 of uncultured Methylomarinum sp. Lineage (GTDB taxonomy): Bacteria > Pseudomonadota > Gammaproteobacteria > Methylococcales > Methylomonadaceae > QPIN01. The sequence continues at coordinate 988 of CAYNRB010000064.1, read as the reverse complement.
CTTACCTTTATACCATGAATTAATATTTACAACAATAAAAACCCCAATAAACCTCCTAAAAACAATATTAAAATTGATGAGTAGAAAAGTAACCTTATTGCATTATAACCATAGCTATCTTTATCAGATGCCTGTATATACAAAATATTTTTGAGCGAGAAGAGCAGTATGCGTCAAGAGAATCCCACTATGAGTTCTACACAGATCATAGAAACTTTAATCACTGGTTTTTCCGATTCAATTACACCCACAGAAATATGTTGAGCATCTGATATCGAAGAGATAACTGCAAGCGTGCCCCATAGCAGTAACATGTTACAATAATCTTTTTCACTTTCTGAAGTAAAAATATTACCGAGACGGTCAAGACTTAAGACAGAAAAATCGACATTCTCCTCATCCCAGATTATGCAATAATTCCCCCATTAATTTGGCTAAATTGAGAGCCTGGTCAGCCTGTTTAATGACATCATTAACACTATTCTTGTGCAAGTTTTTATGCTTTTCTACATGATGAATGGCTACACCAATACTGAAGGTAAGATTAGCAGAATTATTCAGATAACCTCCCGATAATCCTTTACGAATTTTCTCTGTTAAAACATTAATATGCTTAATGGTAGCTGTGGACAATACCACTGCAAACATGACTCCCCCATAGCGAAAAATCAGATTATTATGACGTAAAAACATCAGTAAATTATCTGCTATTTCAGACAGTGCTAAATCACCCTACTCTCTACCTAATCGATGATTAACAGTGGCAAATTCATCTGGGTTTAGTAATATCAATCCTACTGTTTTTTTTGCACTAACAGCCTCAACCATTATTTTTTTAGGCAAATTTTAAATTCTATCTGACCCAGCTAACGGTGAGTGGGGTCTTGTACTCAACCACTATGGACTGAAAGTTCATAGGTTGTTTTAAAACATCTGAAAGTCGTTCCCGTATTTACTTATTCGCAACTATTCAAATACTATAAATTTC
>CAYNRB010000063.1:6298-15109 GCA_964399475.1 uncultured Methylomarinum sp. | reverse complement strand
TTAGTTAAATTAATTATACTTGGGTACTTAATACCCAGGACAACCGTCACTGACATTGAATTAAAGGGTAGGGTAGCCTAACCCTAACCAGCGAAATTCGAGAATGAATGATACAACTGATCCCAGATTCCGCTACGCTCCATCCAGGCTACATTGATAATATGTCTGAGAGGCTGTCGGTCTTCATTTCCCCCCTGGAATTTATAACGGATACAAATTTTCCATATTTTTCTTGTAAGGCTTCTATTTCCTGGCGAACTTTTGGGCTTGCTGTTATTCCGCTTGCGCCATAGAGCTTGGCAGATATAACTGCTAATTTATTCCACAGCGTCATCTCATCGTTATAAACAAAGCCACATCCAGCACAGTAGGTTGAGGTGACGATAGGAACCCCAACATTTTCACTGTACCAATTTTATTTAATTTCTTCATTAATAACAATTAACACAGAAGTTGATTTTTCTCGGCTCTGTAATTCAACTGACCCCATAAAATCACCTGCCTGTTGCATAGCCATTCCAGATTTGGAAATTCTTGCCAGCACTTTTACTTGTTTAAAGTTAGATAATTTCATTTGTGGCATCATTGCTTGTGTATCGTCTAAGGTAACCGTTAAAGGTAAATCAGCTACTTGTTTACGTACTATGGCTAAAGGCATCGGCGGCCCTGTTAGTGCTTTTGCATAAACAAATAAAGTTTCACCCGCGTTAACTCTGCCTTTTAAAGAATCCGAAAGACTGACTTGTACGCTGATACCTGCAATAGAATCAGAACTTGGTTTAGGTGCCGCTGTTGGCTTAATCGCTTTTGCTGTTGTGATTGAATGGTCTTGCGCTTGAGCCTGAACTTGTATTGAATTAATCAAATTTTGTACTTCAAGATAAGATTCAGAATCTACCTTCATCATTCCTTGCAATGTACGCCAATAACCCATTGCCTGGGTATACTGCCCCATTTCGGCTTTGGCCATTCCACCTAACCATAGGGCTGTCTCATTATTTGGTGAGAGTTCTAGCGCTTTAAAAACCAGTTCAGCGGCTTTCCCTGTTAATTTGCCTTGTTGAGACATGGCTAAAGAATCTGCATATTGCAATAAGACTTCAGGATCATCACCTATTAATTCATAAGCTTTTCCATAGGCATCTGCCGCTAATTTATATTGTTGTAAATGCTTATAAGAGCGGCCTAGCATCACCCAGCCTTGTGGATTATTAGGCTCGTCTTCTAAGCGTTGTGCCAATCCAGAAACCATTGCTTGAACATCAATATTGGTTGGATTCGCGCCATGCGGTTTGTTTTGTGTCGGTGGCAAATGGGCTTTTTCCAAGGCATCGGGTTCGCCTATTAGAAAATAGATTAAAACTGAACATAATGGAAACAGTAAGGCTATCCCTGGCACTATCCATCGTCCTTGAGAAGATTCATTCGAACTGAGTTTGCCTATATCCAGATCATCACCCAGCGTTGATTCCAGCTCTTCATATTGCGCATCAAACTGTTCTTGGGTTAATCCGCCTGCCTCTAATTGATTTTTTAAGTCTTGCGCTTTATCCTGAGCAATCTTTATATTATGTTGATCGGATTCCGAATCTTCAATCTCTCTTTTTTTCCATAACGGCGGAATTATAATTAACAAAGCAACCACAAGTAGTACGGCTACGACTAGCCAATAAGTGACATTCACGAAAGATCTCCCTTGCTTAATAATTTTTTGACTTTAGCTCTTTTGGCTTTATTTTCATCACTTTCAGCGGTTTGTGAATCGACTTTTTTTCTTTTATTAAATACAACACCAATGATTACAACTAAACCGATTAACAAAAAGATGATTGGTCCTAGCCATAACACGCCTGTTTTGGCTTTGAACTGCGGATTATATAAAACAAAATCGCCGTATCGTTTGATCATAAAATCTACGATTTCATCTCTCGAGTTGCCTTGTTGTAACATTTCATAAACCTGTCTACGCAAATCTTGCGCTAACGCTGCATTTGAATCAGCAATGGTCTGGTTTTGGCAAACCAGACATCTTAATTCTTCAATCAAAACCCGGTAAGCTTTTTCTTTTACGGGATCATTAAATTTTCTATATTCGACACCAGCCATGCAATTAAAAGACAGAGCCAATAAAATCAGAATTTTTAGAAGCTTCATTAAACTTCAGCCTCCAACTTGTTAATAAGTGGTAAAATAATTTCTTGTACATCTTGCCCAGAAACTGGCCCTGTATGTTTGTACCGAATTAATCCTTTTTTATCAATAACAAAGGTTTCTGGAACCCCATAAACACCATAGTCTATACCTATGCGACCTTCTATATCCATAATACTGGTCTTATATGGATTTCCTAATTGTGCCAGCCATTGTTTAGCCGCATTTGGATCATCTTTATAATTCAAGCCAATAATAGGTACGATGTTTCTTTGTGCCAATTGATTAAAGATAGGATGCTCGGAACGACAGGAAACACACCATGAAGCCCAAACATTTAATAGCCAAACCTTACCTAACATATCTTTGTTAGTAAAATTCCTACTAGAATCAGACAAAACAGGTAATGAAAAATCGGGCGCAGGTAAATCAATCAGAGCTGAAGGTATATCTCTAGGATCCAGCTTTAAACCGATGCCCAAAAAAACAGCCACAACCCCAAATAAAATTAATGGGATTAGATGTTTAAGCATGGGGTTTTACTCCTTTACGGTAACGTTTGTCTAAGGCAGCGATGAATCCACCCACTCCCATAAAAATAGCACCCAGCCAGATCCAGCGTATAAATGATTTGTAATAGATTCTTAAACTCCAGGCACCTTCATCATCTAATGGATCGCCAATAGCTACAAATAAATCTCTGAATAATCCCGCATCAATTGCCGCCTCAGTCATCGGCATTTTTTGAACCCGATACTCTCTTTTTTCGGGTTCTAATTTTGCTATTTCTTCACCGTCATAAGTTACTGTCAAAGAACCTTGTTTAGCAATATAATTGGGACCTTCAGTTAGTTTTACCCCATGAAATTTAAATTGATAGCCTGCTAAATCCAGAACTTCACCTGGCCTCATTTTTACATCTCTTTCTATACTGTAAATTGAAGTATAAGTAATACCTATTACGAAAACAGCAATACCCATATGTGCCACTGTCATGCCATAAAAACTGGCTGGAATTGATAACAAACGCTTCCAGTTTAATCCTTGTTTACCTAGTCTATTGATAAAGGAAAGGATAACTGTAGAGACAGTCCATAAGGCAAAAGCAACACCCAAACCCGCACTCCATGAATAAAAAGGCATTGCCAAAGGCATTAAAAAACCGACGGTGAGGCACCCTAAAAAAATCCATTTTAAACGCCAGCTTAAGGCTTTTAAATCATCCTTTTTCCAGCGAATTAACATACCAATCCCCACTACAAAAGCAAGTGGTGCCATCAATGGAATAAATACCGCATTGAAATAAGGAGGGCCTACCGATATTTTCCCCATACCTAAGGCATCAATAGCCAAAGGGTATAAAGTACCCAGCAATATACTGGCCGTTGTTACGACTAATAATACATTATTCAGTAGCAAAGTAGATTCACGGGAAACTAGTTCAAAGGTAGCACTGCTTTTTACTTTCGGTGCCTGAATCGCATAGAGTAATAATGAGCCGCCAACAACAATGGCCAGAAAAAAAAGAATATATACACCACGGGTTGGATCACTGGCAAAGGCATGCACCGATGTTAATACACCTGATCGCACTAGAAAAGTACCTAACAAGCTTAATGAAAAAGTAAAAATAGCCAATAGTACTGTCCAAGTTTTAAATGCCCCTCTTTTCTCACTGGCTGCTAATGAATGAATCAGAGCAGTTCCAACCAACCAAGGCATAAATGAGGCATTTTCAACCGGATCCCAAAACCACCAACCGCCCCAGCCTAATTCGTAGTAAGCCCACCAGCTACCTAAGGCAATACCAAAAGTTAAAAACATCCAGGCCATGTTAGTCCAAGGTCTAGACCATCTTGCCCAGGCTGAGTCTAAACGACCTTCTAGCAAAGCGGCTATTGAAAAAGCAAAGGCTACCGAAAAACCAACGTAACCCATATAAAGCATAGGCGGATGAATCACTAAACCGAAATCTTGTAATAAAGGATTTAAATCTCGACCTTCTACAGGAGCAGGAAAGAGTCGATCAAAAGGATTTGAGGTAAATAATACAAAAAGTAAAAACCCAATACTGATTAACCCCATCACCCCTAATACTCGTGCAACGGTTGCTTCTGGAATATTTTTGCTGAAAAAAGCGATTAAGGCTGTCCAGATGGCTAATACTAATGACCATAGCAGTAATGACCCCTCATGCGCGCCCCACACACCAGAAACCAGATATTGCGTAGGTAAAGCGGTATTAGAATTCATTGCTGCATATAAAACAGAAAAATCATGCACTAAAAAGATATAGGTTAAACAAATATAGGATATTAATACGAATAACAATTGTGCATAGGCGGAAGGTCTGGCAACGGCTATCCAGCCACTAATTGAACGGTGACTTCCTATAAGAGGAAGTATGCTCTGAATTATCGCCATAAATAAAGCAATGATCAGAGAAAAAAGACCTATTTCAGCAATCATTAAACACCTTCCTTTTGTTGGTTTTTTGTTTTCTTCAAACTCTCGGCGACTTCGGGGGGCATATAGTTTTCATCATGTTTTGCTAAGACTTCTTCAGCAACAAATATCCCAGCCTTATTCATACGTCCATTAGCTACAATGCCCTGTCCTTCCCTAAATAAATCGGGTAAAATTCCGGTGTATTGCACTGTGACTTGTTTGTTGTAATCTGTTAACACAAACTGCACCAAAACATCTGCATTCGGTCTTGAAATACTGCCATCAACCACCATTCCACCTATACGAAATTTAGCTTGTTCAGGTGCTTTACCTTCTGCCACTTCAGAAGTAGAAAAAAAGTACATTAAATTGTCATTAAAGGATTTTAAGGCAAAGGTTACGGCAGTCCCAACACCTGCAACCATCAATAAAATAAGTATAAGTCTCTGTCGTCTAACTGGTTTCATGATTGTGCTCGTTTCTGTTTTAAAGCTAATTCACGTAATAACTGTTTTCTTTGCATCAACGGAATGATTATATTGAGCACTAGAACAACAAAACCAATGGCATAGGAAGTCCATACATAAAAACCATATCCCCCCATGGCTAAAAATTCATCAAAGCTATTCATGATTTGTCCTCCAACATTTTTTTAACCCATTGGCTATTTTGCTCACGTTTTAAAATCTCAACTTTAGCCACCTGTAACATGGCAATACTGTAATAAAATTTAAATGCTGTTGCCATCAGCATTAAAGGCACTAACATTTCAATATGGATTGAAGGTTTGCCCATTTTAGCGATCGTAGGGCCTTGGTGCAAAGTATTCCACCAGATGACTGAATAATGAATAATTGGAATATTGACTACGCCAACCAGTGCTAAAATCGCTACTGCTCTTGAAGCTGTTCGCCTATCTTCAATTGCACCATAAAGACTGATAATGCCTAAATAGAGGAATAACAAGATTAATTCCGAGGTTAATCGCGCATCCCAAACCCACCAAGTTCCCCACATGGGTTTACCCCATAAAGATCCTGTCACCAAAGTAATAAATGTGAAACTTGCTCCGATGGGAGCACTGCTAATTAGTACAACATCGGCTAATTTAATACGCCATATTAACCCTATTCCGCCCATAATCGCCATGACTACATAGATGAATAAGGACATCCAGGCTGCTGGAACATGCAGATAAATAATTCTATAGCTATCGCCTTGTTGGTAATCGGTGGGTGCTAGATATAAGCCGCCATATAAGCCTGTTGCTAGTAATAAAACACAAATAACAATCAACCAAGGCAATAACTTATTGGTGAAACTGTAGAAATGTGGTGGAGATGCTGTTCTATGGAAGAAACGGCTAATTGGGGCTGGAACAATTGACATATATAGATACTATTTAATAAATTGAAACATTGGTGGTGAATTGAAATGCATCCACTATAAATTGCATATTGTTTCCACGCAGAGCGTGAGAACTATTCAATGCCAACACTTTAACTGATACTCATTTTCAAAGCTGCTGCTGTTGGTAAGGGGGCTAAAACAATAGACATGAATAAAATGGAAATCAGAATATTGATTTGTGCATCTACCGGTAAACCACTAGCCGAGATTTCAACTGCGTTACTGGCGAATATAAGTACTGGCACATAAAGAGGTAATACCAGTAATGATAAGATCATCCCACCACGACGAAGCCCAACTGTTAGCGCCACACCAATTGAACCAATCAAGCTTAATACGGGTGTTGCTAAGACCAAAGTAAGCAGTAAAGTTCCTAAAGCCTGTTCAGGCAAACCCAGAAAAACAGCCAGCAACGGCGCAACAATTAATAAGGGTAAACCTGTCACTAGCCAATGCGCTATCACCTTACCCATAACTAAAATAGTTAAGGGATGAGAGCTTAACAACATTTGTTCTAAAGAGCCGTCATCAAAATCAGAACGAAACAAACTATCCAAGGAAAGCATTGCTGCCAATAAAGCGGACACCCAAATAACACCCGGCGCCATAGTTTGTAACAATTTGGGATTTGCACCGACACCCAAAGGAAATAAAGTGACGATTAAGATAAAGAAAAATACGGGATTTGCAACTTCAGCACGCCGCCTAAAAGCTAAAATCAAGTCGCGCCGGATAACGGCAAAAAATGCAGACACTAATGACATGATGATAAACTTATTTTTTGTACATCGGTTTCATGCAAATCAAGCTGATGATGTGAGGTTAAAATAATCATTCCCTCGGCAATAACATGCTCATGCATTAAAGATTCGATCATTTTAATACCGTGTTTATCCAAAGAGGTAAACGGTTCATCAAGAATCCACAAAATTTTATCGGTAATTAATAATCTGGCTAAAGATAATCGTCGTTTTTGACCGGCTGAGAGTGATTGAACAATGGAATCATCATAGCCTGCCAACTCAACTTTTTCTAAAGCTTCATCAATCGTGTATTTTCCAGGCCGACTCAATGCCAAAGACATTTTTAGATTTTCTTTAACCGTCAATTCTTTTTTGACACCATCCAAGTGTCCAACATAAGCCATATCCGCATAATAACTGCTATCAACTACCGAGTCATTACACCACAATATCTCGCCTGCATCCTGCTCCCTAAATCCACAGATAATACGTAATAGAGAAGTTTTACCACTTCCATTTTTACCTTCTAAAAGTAAAACCTGTCCATTAGTCAGTTGAAAATCCAATCCTTCAAATAATATTCTGTCATCACGAATACAACTTAAGTTTTTCAATTCCAAGGTTCTTTTTTGCGCCAAGGTATTACTCATTAAATCTTAAACAGATAGAAAACTTTTAATTCTATCAATAATTTCCAATTCTTCACAGTTATAAAATAAAAAAAACGGAATAGCAATTGAAATAAAAACTCCAAATCTAATATTCGTTATTGATCCGGCGGCAAATGCAATGCTCTTTTGTCCAAAGCAAGTGCAGCTTCATGTAAAGCTTCAGCAATTGAAGGATGCGCATGAATAGTTCTGGCCAGATCTTCTGCACTAGCTGAAAACTCCATGGCCAATACTGCTTCCGCTATCAACTCAGAGGCTTGCTCACCTATAATATGTATACCAAGAATAGCATCGGTTTCAGCGTGAGTGATAATTTTAACCATTCCTTCCGTTTTTCCTGAGGCCTGCGCTCTAGCAGAGGCACTAAAAGGAAAAATACCGATCTTATAACTCTCGCCAATTGCTTTTAAGGCTTGTTCTGTTTGACCGACCCAGGCAATTTCTGGTGAAGTATAAATAACACTGGGAATAATATCGTAATTGATCGGGCTACTTTTTTCTGCGATTTGCTCAGCTACAAAGATACCTTCTTCCAGTCCTTTATGTGCCAGCATGGGGCCCAGTGTGGTCAAGTCTCCTATCGCATAAACACCCGGCAAAGTGGTGCAGCAATTTTCATCAACATGAACAAAGCCACTTTCATCAAGCATTAAATTTGCTTCTGGACTGGCCAGGTTTTCAGTATTAGGCTGCCTTCCTGAAGCCACAATAAGTTTATCCAGTTTAATCGAATGCGTACCTTGACTATCCTGATATTCTACAATTATTTTTTTTCTGCTTATTTTTACCGTAATAACTCGTGCGCCTAGTCGCAAGTCTAGTCCTTGGTTGGTAAATATCTGATAGGCTTCAGCTGATATCTGCTGATCGGTTGCGGTTAAAAATGATTCCTGCGCTTCAAATAGAACCACATCGGAACCTAGCCGATTCCAGATTCCAGCCAGTTCAAGACCAATAATTCCAGCACCAATAACACCTAGTTTTTTGGGCACATCTACAAGATTGAGTGCCAGTGTAGAATCAATAATAAATTCATTGTCTATTGGCGCACAAGGCAGTTTTGAAGGACGCGATCCTGTTGCCAGAATGATATGTTCAGCCGTTATTACGGAACGATTTTCACTATTAAGTTCAACGATTTCGACCTGACCAGCCGCTATTAACTTTCCATAAGCATGGATGCAGTTAATTTTATTTTGCGCAAATAATCTCGCAATATGCTGACTTAATGAATCAATAATAGAATCTTTGCGCTTGATCATTTGAGAAAGATCAATTTCCAGTTTCTCTATAGTGATGCCATGGTCGGCGATATCATGATTCAACAAATTAACAATCTTTGATGACTCCAGTAAAGCCATTGAAGAAATACAACCTGCATTCACAAA
>CAYNRB010000063.1:0-6198 GCA_964399475.1 uncultured Methylomarinum sp. | reverse complement strand
GCCAGATACATGATGGGACGAATAACAATTTCTCCATTAATGACCACAGGTCGTTCTTTTATGGCATGCATACCCAGAATTGCACATTGAGGCGGATTAAGAATGGGGGTAGATAACATGGAACCAAAAATACCTCCATTGGTAATAGTAAAAGTTCCACCGGTTAAATCCTCAAAACTTAAGGAACCTTCTCTTGATTTTAAGCCATATTCTGAAATACTTTGTTCAATACCTGCAAAATCAAGTTGGTCTGCATCTCTAATAACAGGAACGACTAGCCCACGAGGAGAAGAAACAGCAATGCCAATATCATAATAACCATGATAAATAATATCGTTATTATCAATGGATGCATTAATGGCAGGATATTTTTTTAGCGCTTCGATTGATGCTTTAACAAAGAAAGACATGAAACCCAGCTTTACATTATGTTTTTCCTGAAATCGTTCCTTATAATTATTTCTTAAATCAATGACACTTTGCATGTCCACTTCATTAAAAGTCGTTAACATGGCTGCGTTTTGTTGTGCCTGCAACAGTCGTTCTGCAACTTTAGCCCGTAAACGTGTCATTGGAACACGTTGCTCCGGTCTATACTTGGAGGAAACAACTGAACCATTAGTAGAATCCAAGTCAGGTTCTTTAGCTAATGATAATTCTACTTTCTTAACCATCGGCTGATTTTTTTGCTTACTGTTTTCAATATAATCCAGTACATCTGCCTTGGTGAGTCGGCCTTTTTTACCTGAGCCCTCTATCCTGTGCGGATCAATGCTATTTTCCTGTATTAATCGTCTTACTGCCGGACTAAGAGGAATATCTTCAGTTGACTCATTGGCTGTAGTTTGAATTTTATCCGGATCTTCATCATAAGTTGAAGTATCATCAGCCTGTTTTATTTCCAGTAAAGCCAGTACATCCCCACCCACAACAGTTGCACCATCTTGCTGACGAATTTCAGTCAGTATGCCCGATTCTGGAGCAGGTACCTCAAGTACTACCTTGTCAGTTTCCAGATCTACCAGGTTTTCGTTTTTATTGACGAAATCTCCGGCTTTTTTATGCCAGACTGAAAGTATTGCATCAGAAACAGATTCAGGTAAGCTGGGGACCAGAATTTCAATGCTCATATTAATTTCCTTCGTTAATGTCATATAGAGCTGCTTTAATCACAGCTTTTTGTTGTTCGATATGAGCGCTATGGCTACCCACTGCAGGCGCAGCTGAGGCTACTCTTCCTGCATAAAAAATAGTAATATTCTTATCAATATTATCGTAAAAATGATGTTTCGATTGATACCAGGCACCTTGATTTTTAGGTTCCTCCTGACACCAGATGATTTGTTTTAAATTAGGATATTTTTGAATTTCAGCACAAAACAATTCGCTGGGAAATGGATAGAGCTGTTCTATACGAATGATCACCACATGTTTCAGTTCATCCTCCCGTCGCGCTTCTAACAAATCATAATAAACTTTGCCAGAACACATGATCATGCGAGTTACCTCTTTTATTTTGATCTCATCCTGCTCAGGGAGTAGCGGATAAAATTCCCCATCAGTCAGGTCTTCCAAGGTTGAAACTGCTAATTTATGCCTGAGTAAACTCTTAGGACTCATAACAATTAAAGGTTTACGATAAGGACGAAGTTGCTGGCGTCTTAATAAATGAAAAATTTGTGCCGGCGTGGTTGGACTACAAACTTGAATATTATGATCGGCACACAGTTGTAGATAACGCTCTAATCGGGCTGATGAATGTTCAGGACCTTGCCCTTCAAATCCATGAGGAAGCAATAAAACCAAGCCACATAACCGCCCCCATTTAGTTTCAGCAGAACTGATAAACTGATCAATAACCACTTGCGCACCATTGGCAAAATCGCCAAACTGCGCCTCCCAGATGACTAGCTTTTCTGGATCGGTAGAACTGTATCCAAATTCAAAACCCAATACGCCTGCTTCCGATAATAATGAATCGAAAATTTGTGCTCGCCCCTGGGTTTCAGACATGTGCTGGATAGGAAAATAGGTATCACCATTAATTTGATTATGTAGAGCAATATGTCGATGAGAAAATGTCCCCCGACCCACATCTTGCCCTATCAGTCGAAAACTATTTCCTTCCATGACCAGCGTGGCATAAGCCAGGTTTTCTGCATAACCCCAATCTATCAGCAAAGCACCCGCTGACATTTTTGCACGATTTTCCAGGACTTTTGCAACTCGGGGATGAACTTCAAATTCAGCGGGAAGTTGCAGGATCTTATCACTACAGAGACGTATATTTTCAAGTGATACCCGTGTTTCACAAGCAATGCTCCAATCCTGATTAATGTATTTATTCCATTGCTCGGAATATTCATATGTAGAGTCACTTAAAACCGGACGCGAAACAGGTTTTCCCTGATCCAGTAATTGCTGGTATTCATTTACCATTTGCTGTGATAATTGTTCAGAGACTATCCCTTCTTCAATTAACTGGTTTACATATATTTCTCTAACTGATCGCAGATTTCGAATGGTTTTGTACATCATAGGCTGCGTGGTTGCAGGTTCATCCGCCTCATTATGACCCAATCGACGATAACTGATCAGGTCAATAACCACATCCTTATTGAATTTCATCCGGTAATCCAGTGCCATTCTGGTTACAAAAATTACCGCTTCAAGGTCATCTCCGTTAACATGAAAAACTGGCGCATGAATCATGGTCGCAACATCCGTACAGTAAAGCGTTGAACGTGCATCAAAGGGATTACTGGTAGTAAAGCCAATTTGATTATTAATGACAATATGAACAGTGCCACCTGTTGAAAAGGCACGGGTTTCGGACATATTTAAGGTTTCCATTACAATGCCTTGACCTGCAAAAGCTGCATCACCATGAATTAAAACAGGAAAAATGGTATCAATACTGCCTTTTCCACGCCTATCCTGTCTCGCTTTAACAGAACCTTCGACCACTGGATTAATGATTTCCAGATGAGAAGGATTAAATCCTAAGGTGAGATGAACTGGACCACCTGGTGTATCTATATTAGAAGAAAAACCCATGTGATATTTTACATCACCCGTAATAGCACCAGGTGAGGATGTATGCGTACCTTCAAATTCACCAAAAAGCTGAGCTGGACTTTTACCTAATATATTAATCAATACATTTAAACGCCCACGATGAGCCATGCCAATAACAATTTCTTTGACCAGTTTTTCGCCAGCATATTGAATCAATTCATCCAGAACGGGTATTAAACATTCACTCCCTTCCAAAGAAAAACGTTTTTGACCGACATATTTTCGGTGCAAGTGTTTTTCAATGCCTTCGGCAGCGGTTAAAGAGCGTAAAATAGATAATTTTTTATCTTTAGAATGGGTAGTCGCATCAAGTTTGGTTCCCTCAAGTTTATTCTTGATCCAGCGTACTGTTTCTGAATCGACAATATGCATATATTCACTACCGATACTTTCACAATAGATTTGCTTAAGAATAGAAATGATTTTTCTTAAGGGTAATTTGTTGACACCATATAAATTCCCAGTATCAAATTGAGTATCCATATCAGGTTCAGCCAGTCCATAATGAGAAAGCTCAAGATCTGCCGGTATCCGATTGTTTTTTCCTAATGGATTATTATTGGCAATTTGATGACCGCGCACCCTGTAATCATTAATCAGACGAGCAACAGCTGATTGTTTTTTTACACTTTCTTCAGTAAACCCCTGCAATTTAGCCAATCTTCCCTGAGTGGTTTTAGCTAATTTTTCAAAACGCTCAACTATAGGACTATGGGCTGTCTCGTAGGCTTTTCCATTACGAATCAAGCTAAATTTCTCTCGCCAACTTTCAGATACGGATTCTGGGTTATCAAGAAATTGTTCATACAAATCTTCAATATAAGCTGCATTACTTCCATAAAAAGCAGATGATTCTTGAAATTGTTGTAAGAGATTGTCCATTTGCTTCCTAATAATTCAATAGTAATAAGCGGTAATAGTAGAGCTAAAGTGATTTTTAAACAAATGTAAAATTTATGGAGGTATTGGTTTAGATACTTTTCAAACAACAAGATGGAGTTTATCTGCATTTTACTTGGCACTAATATTATCATCTTCGCATAATCCTAAATAAATCAGTTGGATCACGGTTTCTAGCACAAACTATTGATTCCACAGCACTTCAAAAAAATCCCACCTAACCGAATGGGTGAGGCTAAGATTTTTTCAAAGCACTGTGAAACCAATAGCTTGCACTATAAATCCGCGCCCAACTGATTTTTCTAGGATAATCAGTCTCGATCAAGACCCAAAATCTAATGCCATTTATGAGATATTTTTATTTCAACTTGGATTTAGTTCAAATTGTTCTAAGCTAAAGAGAGGTGAATTTTTCAAAAATTAATAGGTTGAGCGAATAAATGAATTTAGGTCAAACAAAATCACAATTTGTTGCTGTATCCTCTATTGCTGCCGAATTGAGTGCAGTAATGGAAGTTGCTAAAGAAATATCATTAGCAGCTGCTAATGCAAAAGCTATTGCTTTTAGAGCAGGCGAAAAAGCAAAAGGTTTTCAACCTATAACTGATTTTATTAATGAATTAGCAAAAGACACTATTGAGTTGGTTACTGCCATTAATGAACATGCATTACTCTTATATCAAATGACAGTTAATGAATATAAGATGAGTGATACATACAGTAAATTTGAGTTAGTTGTTGTTCTATCGAAAGGTGCTGCCTATGCTGATTCACTTGATGAACCTTTAAACGTAGCACATAACAAAATGATTGCCTGTAGGCGAGATTTCAAATCAAATGTCGCTCAACTGCTAGATCAATTAGCGGAGGTTATGCACCCAGCTAGGGCGGCTCGTGTCATAGCGGCTAATTCTCGTATCGAAGCATCTCAAGCGGGTGAGTACTTACAAAGTTTACAAGCCGTTGCTGAGAGCGTTGATCATGCAGCTCAAATTATCCATGAAAATGTACAAAGATGTCGAAGTGCATTATCTGTTATTGATTTTATTGACTGAATTGACACGCCTATAATTCGCCTAGCTAGGCAAAAATCATATTCCTATTTTAGATCAGTCTGCAGTCTGATCTGACATTTTTTTAACTTGATTTTGATAAATTAACAATGCAAATTAAGAAGTACATGGCCAATTTCATGTCATGACTAGTATTTATCAAAATAATGCAAATACTTCAGTTGGAGGATGGTTTTAAATGAAAATGACCAATATTTACGAAGGATCGTATCAATGGATAATGTTTGGCAGAGATGCAAATAAACCTGAGAAAATAATAGATACTAATCAATATATGGTCAGAACCTCTAATCGATGTTTGCTCATTGACCCCGGCGGTGTCGAATTATTTGCTCCCATGTTAGCCGCAGCATTACATTATGCTCCAGTCGATCAAATCACCGATTTATTCGCATCACATCAAGACCCCGACATCATTTCTTCATTAGGTTTATGGGATCAAGCTTTACCCAATGCAAAGTTGCATGCATCATCATTATGGGAAGGTTTTCTCCGACACTTTGGTTGTGAAAGCATAGAATATGTTGGTATTTCAGATGATGGTGGGATTATCAATCTGGACGATGTGGAATTACAAATTATTCCAGCACACTATTTACATTCATCTGCAAATTTTAATATTTATGATCCCAATGCAAAAATCTTAATGTCTGGAGACATAGGTGCTGCGCTAGAAGAGAAAGGCACACCTATTTTTGTCGATAACTTTGATTCGCATGTTGAAAAAATGCGCTATTTTCATCAACGCTGGATGCCTTCTAATCAAGCCAAACGTGTATGGATTGATAGGGTAAGAGAGCTAGATATTGAAATATTAGCACCACAACATGGCAGAATGTTTAAAGGTGATGATGTGCATCGCTTTTTGGATTGGTTTGAATCCTTGCAGGTTGGAATAGGTATTTGAGGATCTAAAAAATAGCAATTAAAATTCGCTTCAGGAATGCTAAAACATCTTTTAACTGAAGTTTCCCAGTTTTTAAATCGACAGAACCCACTATAGATAAGGGGTTTTAATTTAGCTGGTTTTGCCTCAAATGTAGCAAACCCCAATTTTAATGGTTTCTCTTTATACGTCACGGCGAAAATAATTGGGAAACTTCAGTCTTTTAAGTACCCAAGTATAATTAATTTAACTAACTTTTAC
>CAYNRB010000062.1:0-15210 GCA_964399475.1 uncultured Methylomarinum sp. | reverse complement strand
AACCAAACCAACAAAAACCGCCAATCCAAAATAATTACTGTTTAGAAATGCCTTAAAACACAAAGTTTTTTCTCTATTCACTATTAATTTTTGTTGATAAATCGATAAACCCAATGCGACGATAACTCCAGCATAATAAAAAGCCCCTAACGCCTGCATAATACCGATAACCACTAACAAAAAAATAATCACAACCTGTAACACAGCCATTATTTCCTTATCTTTATCTCCAAACAAAATAGCAGTTGATTTTATGCCTATTTTCAAATCATCATCTTTGTCGACCATGGCGTACATTGTGTCGTAAACTAATGCCCATATCATAACTAACAAATACATGACCCAGGCAACCAAGGGAATCGTATTGGTTTGTGCACTAAATGACATGGGAACAGCAAAACCAAAAGCGATACCTAAGTATGCCTGAGGCCAATGGGTATAGCGTTTCATAAAGGGATAACTGGCCGCCAAAAATGCTGCAACAAACGACAACATAATTGTCATCAAATTTAGTTGAAGTACTAATAAAAATGCCATCAGACACAAAACCACAAATAAAATTAGTGCTTCTTTAGGGCTGACTTTTCCGGCTGCTATTGATCTTTGTTTGGTTCGTTCAACATGCGGATCAAAATCACGATCTGCATAATCATTAATAACACAACCAGCAGCCCGCATAATGACAACACCCGCACAAATAATAAATAATACCTCTAAATCCGGTTTACCCTGACTTGCAACCCATAAGGCCCAAAGCGCAGGCCACAATAAAATTAAAATACCTATCGGTTTATCAAATCGGGCTAAAAGTAAATATTGTTTTAATCTATCGACAATCATTACATTATTCACTTTCACCTTCCCTGATAGATTTAATAATTGAAGTTGTAGAATGTCCTTCTATAAAGGACAGGATTTTCACCTCTCCACCATTAGATAAAACACTTTCATGCCCTGCTATGCTGGTTATATCCGTATAGTCTCCGCCTTTTACCAGAATATCTGGTAAAAGCTGGTCAATTTCCGGCTTAGGGGTATCATTTTCGAAAGAAATCACCCAATCCACACATTCTAGTGCAGCCAGCATCTCCATTCTATATTGCAAATTATTCACAGGACGTTCTGAACCTTTTAGCCTTTTTACTGACGCATCATCATTGACCAGAACCACTAACCTGTCACCCAATTCTTTTGCTTGTTGTAAATAACGAATATGCCCTGGATGTAAGATGTCAAAACAGCCATTGGTTAAAACGATTTTTTCACCCTCTTTTCTGGCTAATTGCATAGCTTGAATGACATCAGTAATAGACCCAACACCTCGATGATGCGCTCTTTGTCCTTGCAGTGCATAGGATAATTCTTCAGTATTGACGGTCGCAGTGCCTAATTTCCCAACAACAATCCCTGCACCCATATTTGCCAGGATAGTCGCCTCAGCCAATGATTTGTTCGCAGCCAAACTGGTTGCTAAAACAGAAATAACTGTATCTCCAGCACCAGTCACATCAAATACTTCCCTGGCATGGGTGGGTAAATGCAAAGGCGAGTTTTCTTCAGTTAACAAAGTCATTCCGTTTTCACCTTGAGTGACCAGCAAGGCTTTAAACTCCATCTCTTTTAAAAGAATCATCCCTTTGTCGATTAGCTGCTGTTGATTTTCACAATGCCCTACGACTGCTTCAAATTCATTCAAATTAGGGGTGATGACAGTTGCCTGTTTGTATTTAACAAAGTCAATTCCTTTAGGATCTATCAATACAGGTTTATTTAAACGGGTGGCTAATTCTATAAATTGTTCAACATGATTCAAGGTACCTTTTCCATAATCCGATAAGACAATCACATTGGCTTGCATCATCTCAGCATGATATTGATGCAATAGTTTTTCATTGTTGACTGAATGAAAACCATCTTCAAAATCCAAGCGAATCAACTGCTGATGTCGGCTCATTACTCTAATTTTAGTAATGGTAGAATAATCACTCAATGCATCAAACAAACACAATACACCTTGTTTTTGCAACAAAGATTTTAATGATTGAGCCGGCTCATCATTCCCTACAAAACCCATTACCGAGACTTTCCCACCTAATGCAGCAATATTGATTGCCACATTGCCTGCACCACCTGCACGCCACTCATCATCTTGTACATGAACAACAGGAACAGGTGCTTCCGGTGAAATTCGTGAAGTCGCGCCATGCCAATATCGATCCAGCATCAAATCGCCAATAACCAGAACTCGGCCTGTTGAATAATTAGGTAATTGCATAGCTTTAAACGCAGTTTATAAAACAAAATGATATTATACCTGCTTCTTTTAAGCAGGGGCGTTGCCATGAGTATAAAAATTTTTCATAATCCACGCTGTAGCAAATCAAGACAGACATTACAATTACTGCAAGAACAAGGAATTGAACCTGAAATTATTGATTATTTAAATAACCCGCCAACAGCTGATGAGCTGGATGATATTTTGCAAAAACTTTCCATGGATCCTCGGGAATTAATGCGTAAAAATGAATCTGAATATAAATCAACGGGTATGAACAACCCTGACTTAAGCAGAGATGAATTAATTAAAGGAATGGTTTCTACACCCCGATTAATTGAACGCCCCATCGTCTTAACTAATGAAAAAGCGGCTATTGGTCGTCCACCAGAAGGTGTTTTGGCTATTCTTTAAATGGACGCGCGAAAGAAACAAACTTCTCAGGTAGAGTAATTCATTTGTTTTAAAATAAGAAAAAATGCAGATGGACTACACATAAGTATTTATCTATCATTTTCCACTCTTCTTTTACCCTGATATTAAGTTCTACAAATGTGATCAAAATGAGGTTTTATTATTGTAGAGCGGACTTTAATTATTCACAATCAAATAATGATCAAAATTCTAATCCTATATTACAGTCGCAATGGCACAACAGAAAAAATGGCTCATCAAATTGCCAGAGGCGTTGAGTCTATTGATGGCATAGATGCTGTATTAAGAACAGTTCCTGAAATTTCAACAGTTTCTGAAAAAACGGAACCTTCAATCCCTGAAAAAGGCGCGCCTTATGCAACACTGGAAGATCTAAAATCTTGCGATGGATTGGCTCTAGGTAGCCCCACACATTTTGGTAACATGGCAGGAGCGCTGAAACACTTTATTGATCAAACTACAGAGATCTGGTTTTCTGGTATTTTATCGGGTAAGCCTGCGGGGGTATTTACATCAACCAGCGGCATGCATAGCGGTCATGAAAGCACTTTGCTTTCAATGATGTTGCCATTAATGCATCATGGTATGCTGATCATGAGCGTACCCAGCAATGAAATTGCCTTAAAGGAAACCAGCACGGGAGGAACGCCTTATGGCCCCAGTCATCATTCATCAACGGCTCTCGAATTAAGTGCCGATGAAAAAAAAATATGTAAAGCACTAGGCATTCGCTTAGCCAAAACAGCACACGCATTAAAACAAATATCATGAAAAGAATTTATTACCACTATATGGCTTTAATCGGTTTTTTCGGCCTATTTATACTCCTGATGCTATGGAATACCGTTCTGGTTCCTTCCACAAATTTCCCTGTAGTCATCATGCTTTTATTCGTGGTATTTCCTTTATTATTGCCTCTAAGAGGTTTACTCAATGGGAATTTAAAAAGCTGTACATGGATGAGTTACCTGAGTCTGTTTTATTTTACCCATGGCATTGCCGAAGCTTTTACTTTTACTACACCGGCAGAATTCTATTATGCCTTATTAGAAATATTTTTCAGTCTGTTACTTTGTGCAGGATCCGCATTTTACGTCTATAAAGCTGATTAAAAACAACTGTGCCAATTCAACTCCCATTACAATTTGAATTTACCTCGAATCAAAATTTCAGCACCTTTTATCCAGGCAAAAACTTGGAAACCATTACCCATTTGAAACAAATATTTGCCAACCATGAGCAATTAATCTTTATTTGGGGCAATGCGGGTTCAGGTAAAACCCATTTACTCCAGGCCGCCAACCAAAATGCCAAAAACTTTGCTAAAAGAGCCTTTTATTTTTCACTTGATTTAAATGAACTGCCTGATGCATCCATACTTTCAGGCCTGGAAAATATTGATCTGGTTTGTTTTGACAATATAGATAAAATTGCAAACAACACAGATTGGGAACAAGCTTTTTTTAATTTTTATAATCTTCACAGAGAAAACAACAACATTCTCATTTTGTCTGCATCCTGCCCTCCAAAATACTTGTCTATCCAGTTAGCCGACCTAAAAACCCGCATGAATTGGGGGTTGACATTAAAACTACAGTCCTTATCGGATCAACAGTTACTTGAAGCACTCATTTTCAAAGCCAAAGACTCTGGATTTAATATCCCAGTTAAAGTTGCTCGTTTTTTAATAAACCACTATACCAGCGACTTACCTTCCATCTGGTTATTATTTGCTAAAATTGAACAGGCAACTTTATCAGAAAAACGTAAACTAACCATACCTTTTCTAAAGAAAATCATGGCTAACCCGAAAAACAAAGAAAGCTAATGAAAATTCTTATTTGTGGCACGGGTGCTATCGGTGGTTTTTATGGCGCATTGTGGGCGAAATCAGGCGCTGAAGTCTCAGTTATTTGTCGATCAGATTATGATATTGTCAAAAAACAAGGCTATTTAATTGAAAGTAGTACTTTAGGAAGCTGGAAATTCAAACCCTCACAGGTTTTAAAAACCGCAAAAGAATACCAAGGCCAAGCAGACTACATTATTCTTTGCACTAAAATCACACTCGAGGTCAATAGAATCCAGTTAATTCGAGATGCTGTAGCAAAAAATACATGCATCGTCTTCATCCAGAATGGGGTCGAAGTCGAACAAGAATTAATGGATGCATTTCCCAACAACGAAATCATAAGCGGACTGGCTTTCATTTGTTGCAACAGACTCGAGCCAGGCATTATCAAGCATCTAGCTTATGGCAAGTTAACCTTAGGAAGCCTCAATCCTTTACGGTTTAAAAATAGCAACAAAGTACAGCAGTTAAGTGATTTAATTAATCTGGCAGGAATTGAATCAAACACAACAGATGACATCATCAGCAGCCGATGGTTAAAATGTCTCTGGAATGCTTCATTTAATCCCTTATCTGTTTTATCGGATGGCCTTTCTACGCAAGACATATTGGCAACACAAGAACCTTTGATCAGAACAATCATGCATGAAATCTGCATGATCGCAGGTGCCTGTGGTCATCCCTTGCCCAAAAATAGCATTGATATCAATATAAAAAACACTTATGCCATGCCACCTTATAAAACTAGCATGTTACTAGATTTTGAATCCCAAAAAACCATGGAAACTGAAGCCATACTGGGAAATGCGATAAGAGCGGCAAAAAGAGAGCAAGTCCCCTGCCCTACTGTTGAAACACTATATGCATTAATGGAACTTAAGACTATGCACATGGAAAACTCTCAAAACTTTCCTTAAGGGAGATGGAAAAAAACAATCATCCAATTTTGCTGGTCTTTTTGTCCGTCTTCGATCGTGCAGCAACAATTACATAGCCTGCTATGCGCTTATTGTTGCTCGATCAAAGACAAACAAAAATCCTGCCCAATAATGGATGATTATTTATTTCCAGCTCCCTAACATTCTTTTTTACAGATTTTTCTACCTTAAAACAATAATAATTTTTATCAAAACTCTGTAATTTTTAATATTTAGTGTAGAATAGGAGGATTTTTCGAGAGGGCAAAGTGCTATTAATTTCCTTGAGATTAAAACAAGCGCTTAATTTATTGCCTTGCAGCAGGTTAGACATAATCAATGATTGACTTGCCTAAAAAATAAATATCCTTATGGTGAGGAAATAAACCTTAGTTAAGAGGATTTACAATTTTTTTATTTCCATTTTTAGAGCACAAACATGACAGATCTATCTCTATATAGAAACATCGGTATATTCGCCCACGTCGATGCCGGCAAAACCACAACAACCGAACGAATTTTAAAGCTTACTGGTAAAATCCATAAATTAGGCGAAGTGCATGATGGCGCAGCAACTACAGATTTCATGGAGCAAGAACAGGAACGTGGCATTACCATTCAGTCGGCCGCAACCTCCTGCTTCTGGAAAGACCATCGTTTCAACATTATCGACACACCAGGACACGTAGACTTCACCATCGAAGTATACCGCTCATTAAAAGTGCTAGATGGTGGTATAGGTGTATTTTGTGGTTCAGGCGGAGTAGAACCGCAGTCTGAAACCAACTGGCGTTATGCAAACGATTCAGAAGTTGCCCGAGTTATTCTTGTCAACAAACTAGATAGAATAGGGGCTGATTTTTACCGCGTAGTCAAGCAGATTGAAGATGTGTTGGGCGCACACCCTCTGGTTATGGTTCTGCCAATAGGAATAGAAGACGACTTTGTAGGCGTTGTTGATTTATTAACCAGAAAAGCCTGGGTTTGGGACGGCTCTGGCGACCCGACAAACTATGAAATCCAAGACATTCCTGCCGACATGACTGATATTGTTGAAGAATGGCGTGAGAAGTTAATCGAAACTGCGGTTGAGCAAGATGATGATGCGATGGAAAAATACCTGGACGGTATAGAACCTCCAATGGATGTCATTAAAGCCTGTATTCGTAAAGGCACCATTAATCTGGATTTCTTCCCAACTTATTGTGGCTCTGCTTTCAAAAACAAAGGCGTTCAATTAATTCTTAATGCGGTAATTGATTATCTACCTTGCCCAACTGATGTCAAACCTCAACCAGAAGTTGATATGGAAGGCGTTGAAACGGGTAAATTTGCCATTGTTGACCCCGAGAAACCTTTACGCGCATTAGCTTTCAAAATTATGGATGACCGCTATGGTGCCCTGACCTTTGTGCGTATTTACTCCGGTAAAATCGAAAAAGGCATGACCATCATGAATTCATTTACTGGCAAAACCGAACGTATCGGACGACTAGTAGAAATGCATGCCGATGAGCGTATTGAACTTGATGTAGCGCAAGCTGGAGATATTATTGCGGTAGTGGGCATGAAAAATGTTCAAACCGGACATACATTATGCGACCCTAAAAACCCGGCTACACTTGAGCCTATGGTCTTCCCAGATCCCGTTATTTCAATTGCTGTTGCACCAAAAGATAAAGCTGGTTCAGAAAAAATGGGGATCGCCATCGGAAAAATGATTGCAGAAGATCCCTCTTTTCGCGTTGAAACTGACGAAGACAGTGGCGAAACCATTCTAAAGGGAATGGGAGAACTACACCTTGATATTAAAATTGATATCTTAAAACGTACTCACGGCATTGATGTTGAAGTAGGCAAACCACAAGTAGCCTATCGAGAAACTATCACCAAAAGCATTGAAGACAGTTACACACACAAAAAACAGTCAGGTGGCTCAGGTCAATACGGTAAAATTGACTACCTTATCGAACCAGGAGAACCTGGTACTGGCTTTGTTTTTGAATCTAAAGTTACTGGCGGTAATGTACCTAGAGAATTTTGGCAAGCGGTTGAAAAGGGTTTTGCAAAAAGCTGCGTTACGGGTGTATTGGCTGGCTTCCCTTGTCTGGATTTTAAAGTTACTTTACTGGACGGTGGTTACCACGCAGTTGACTCATCTGCTGTTGCTTTTGAAATTGCTGCCAAAGCAGCCTATCGCCAATCAATACCGAAAGCGGGTCCTCAGCTTATAGAACCTATCATGAATGTTGACGTATATACACCTGAAGACCATGTTGGTGACGTTATCGGCGACCTTAATCGTCGTAGAGGCATGATTAAATCTCAAGAAGCGGGTGTTACAGGCGTTCGCATTAAGGCTGATGTAGCTTTAAGTGAAATGTTTGGATACATTGGCGACTTGCGTACCATGACATCTGGTCGAGGTCAGTTTTCCATGGAATTTTCGCATTACCTGGCCTGCCCTAAAAATGTGGCTGAAGAAGTCATCAAAGAAGTACAAGAGCGTAACAAAAAGAAGTAATTTTTTTGCATAAAAAAAGCCCGCTTAACAAGTTTAAGCGGGCTTTTTTGTGTCTACTATTTAATAATAGTTAAGCAGAAAAATTTGCAACAGCAAATTCCCAGTTGACTAATGCCCAAAAAGCTTCCAGATATTTAGGTCTAGCATTTCGGTAATCAATATAATAAGCATGCTCCCATACATCACATGTTAACAAAGGAACTTGCCCTGCTGTTAACGGACAACCCGCATTGCTAGTACTTACTAGCTCTATACCACCATCAGAGTTCTTCACCAACCAGGCCCATCCTGAACCAAAAGTTGTGACAGCGCACTTTGAAAATTCGGCCTTAAACTCATCTAATGAGCCAAAAGTTGAATTGATTGCATCAGCTAATGCACCAGTAGGTGCGCCACCACCATTGGGTGACAGACTATTCCAATAGAAAGTATGGTTCCATATTTGCGCCGCGTTATTAAACATGCCACCTTCAGAACGAGCAACAATAGACTCAAGCGATGCATCTTCAAATGAAGTACCAGAAATCAAATTATTAAGATTAGTCACATATGTCTGATGATGTTTACCATAATGAAACTCAAGTGTTTCTTCTGAAATATGGGGTGCCAAAGCATCTTTATCATAAGGAAGAGCCGGTAAATCTATAGCCATTTGTATCTCCATGTTGTGTGTTTAAAAATCATTACAATAAAAAACTCAATAAATACCAAGTAATTTAATAAAGTATTCGTACTTTAGCATTGCCAATCAATAAAATAAAGCAGTATAGAAAACATCTTATACTTATAATAAATCCTCCATAATAATTATTCGTATCATTAAAAATGCCTATAGAAATTGAACATAAATTTTTAGTAAAAAATAACGACTGGCAAAAGCATGTCGCACAAACAACCGATTATAAACAAGGCTATCTTTGCAGTGACAAAACAAAATCAGCCAGAGTACGTATTTCCGACATTAAAGCCTGGCTAAACATCAAAAGTGCGACGATAGGAACATCCAGACAGGAGTATGAATATGAAATACCACTAAATGAAGGCAAAGAAATATTAGAATTACTTTGTCAAAAACCATTGATTGAAAAAACTCGATTTCTTGTACCAATTAAACAACATATTTGGGAAATTGATGTATTTAGTGGCGATAATGAAGGCCTGATTGTTGCTGAAATTGAGCTATCAACCCTAGGAGAAAACTTTTTCAAACCTAATTGGCTAGGTAAAGAAGTGACTGACGAGATCCGATATTACAACAATTGTTTATGCAAAAACCCATACAAAACCTGGAAATAGAACTAAGGCAACTCGCAATAAATAAGCTACCATCTTGCTGGTCTTTTTGCCCGTCTTTAGCCGTGTAGAAATAGTTACGTAGCTCGCTTTGCGCCTATTTCTAAACGGCTAAAGACGAATATAGATCCTGCCCAATACGGGTAGTTTATTTATTGCAAGTTACCTAAAACCTCAAAACAGTTGAATTTATGGGCTATTTGCTCTAGTATGACATGTATGATTAAAACAACCATTGTTGCTTTTTTACTACTAACAAGTAGCCTTTTGTCTGCAAATACGATTATCTCTGAAATAGCCGAGGTCGAATCTGAGTGGGCGAGTATTTATTACGGTCAAAGCATCACTGAACAAAAACGTTCCTACCCTGTTCTTTTAGAAAGAACCCAATCCCTGTTAGAAAAGTTTCCTGAATCTGTAGAATTACTGATCTGGAAGGCCATTATTATTTCTACCAATGCCGCTTATCAATCGCCTTTTACCGCGCTAACCTCCATACACAATGCAAAAAAACTGCTTGAGCTAGCTATTCAAAAAAACCCAAAAGCTCTTGATGGAGCCGCTTTCGTAACACTAGGAACCTTGTACTATATGACACCGGGATGGCCTATATCTTTTGGCGATAAGGATAAAGCAGAACAACTACTTAAGAAGGGAATAGACCTAAACCCTCAGAGCATAGATGCCCATTATTTTTATGCTGACTATCTGCTTTCAAAAAACGAAATCAATCAGGCTACAAAATATTTTAAGCTTGCCTTACTTGTGCCAAACAGGTCAGGTCAGATATATGCAGACAAACAGCTTAAGAAAGAAGCAATACTTGCTCTAAAAAATACCGAACGTAGAAAACTAGATTCTGGAAAAAACAAATTCTTATCTTTGTTTTTTACTGCAAAATCTAATTAAACTGATTCACTCAACCAGCCATTCAACCCAACATTTCAAGAAGATGGTAGGTTAGGTTTTTTCGCTACGCTCAAAAATCTCATCCACCCTAGATTTAATTCTTTGCTTTGTTATTATAAAATCAACGTCAGTGACTAAGTTCATGCGAAGGATTATCAGCTATAAATCAAACCAAATTACTGAATCAAAACAACTATTAGCAATGTAAAAGCTACAGATTATCTTTTGTCTTTTCTGGTTTTTTTACAGTAAATCATATAAAAATAACTCTTATAAAAGCCAACTTTCTGCTAATATACACAAAAAAATTTTAGACTTTTAACCTGGAACTCACTATGACTTTTGTCGTTACAGAAAACTGTATTAAATGTAAATTTACTGACTGTGTTGATGTCTGCCCAGTTGATTGCTTTCATGTAGGCCCCAACTTTTTAGTCATTGACCCTGATGAATGTATAGACTGCACCCTATGTGAACCTGAATGCCCAGCAGAAGCAATTTTCGCTGAAGATGAATTACCTGAGGATCAAAATCATTTTATTGATCTCAACAAAGAGCTTTCTGAAAAATGGCCTGTCATTACCGATGTTATTCAGAATGCATTAGAAGATGCTGATGACTGGAATGGCAAACCTGGTAAATTTAAATTGTTGGAAAAATAAATTATATTTGAAAGCTGGTGCATTCAAGTTATAGTTGTTTTAATTCTTTATATCACTCGTATTGCCATGAATACTCCCAATCAGGACATCATGCCCTACAGGCAAATAATCAATAATTTAGTAATTTTTGCCAAAAATTTTATCCCTGTAAAGCATCGCTACATTACCCTCAACTCTTCAAACTAAATTAATAATGGTGAATAGTTGAATTTTCTGGAGTGCTAAAACATGTTTTAAGGTAACTCGCAGTAAATAAACCACCAATATTGGGCAGGATTTTTGTTTATCTTTAGTCGTGTAGAAATATAGGCGCATAGCCAGCTACGTAACTTTTTCTACACGACTAAAGACAAACAAAAAGACCAGCAAGATGAGTGGTTTTTTTATTGCGAGCTGCCTAACACTCCAGACGTTGAAATTTATCAGCTGACAAAGGCTTTATCAACACATATCCCTGCTTTCGATCATCCCTCTTCAAGAAAAAATAGATACTGACCTTCTGTCTCCATAATTAACAAGGATAGGTTTGTTCGCTTAAAAACGAGTATAGCACTCAGACACAAGAATTTAATATCATCCAGGTTTGACTAAATATAAGTACTACTGGTAAGGTAAAAGTACAAATTATTGAATTCTAATTCCTATTTATAACGTTTCACCATTTCAGCCAATGGTATTGCTTTAATTTTACTTGCATGTCCGGCACTGCCAAACGTTTCATAACGTAACCGACAAAGATCTTGCATTGCATGTCTAGCTTGAATATAAATTTTGCGCGGATCAAAGTCGCTGGCATTTTCCTGTTGGGCTAAATATTGGCGTATGGACCCCGTTGAAGCCATCCGTAAATCGGTATCAATATTTACCTTTCGCACGCCATATTTTATCCCTTCAACAATTTCTTCAACTGGCACCCCATAAGTCTGGACAATATCACCCCCATAATCATTAATACTTTTCAACCAGTCTTGCGGCACTGAGCTTGATCCATGCATCACAAAGTGGGTATTTGGCAAACGTTGCTGTAAGGTTTTTAAAAGGCTAATAACCAATACATCTCCCGTTGGTGGCTTGCTGAATTTATATGCACCATGGCTGGTTCCAATGGCAACAGCTAATGCATCAACCTGAGTCTGCTTAACAAATTCAACCGCCTCATCTGGATCCGTCAGTAATTGACTGTGCTTCTTTTGATCTGCTTTACCCTCTAATGAACCTAAACAGCCAATTTCACCCTCAACCGACACACCGCAAGCATGAGCCATCCTGACTACAGTTTGTGTCACCTCTACATTATATTCAAAAGATGCAGGGGTCTTCATATCTTCCAATAAGGATCCATCCATCATCACTGAACTGAATCGTGATTGAATGGCTTGTGCACAAATATCAGGTGATGGCGCATGATCCCGATGCATGACTACGGGAATATGTGGATATTGTTCAATGGCAGCAAGAATCAAATGGCGTAAAAAAACTTCGCCCGCATATTTATTTGCACCTGCTGAACCTTGCATAATAACGGGACTATTACAAGCATCCGCCGCCTGCATAATGGCCTGTACTTGTTCCATATTACTGACGTTAAATGCGGGAACGGCAAAATCATGCTCAGCCGCATAATCCAGAAGTTGTCGCAATGATACTAAAGCCATGATTGGCACTCCTTTGTCTAAATTTAGTTGGACTCTACAATATCACCAACACCAACTATTATGAAACATAACATGTGCATTAATTACCAAAATATCGGTAGCCTTGATGTAACGAAGTGGAATCAAGGAATTGCAGGGTAAAAACATTGATTTCACTTTATCTTAAAAAAATCAACCAAAAACAAGTTATTAAAACTTATAATACAATATTATTTTAAAAAAAAATCTCATCAAATGTACGACATAATCATTATTGGTGCCGGTTTTGCCGGATCTGTTCTTGCCGAGCGTCTTGCAACGCAAAAAAACCAGCGTATTTTAATTATTGATAAACGCACTCATATTGGAGGCAATTGTTTTGATTGTTTTGATGAGCACGGAATTTTAATTCACAAATATGGGCCTCATTTATTCCATACAGACAATAAATTAGTCTTTGATTATCTCAGCCAATTTACTGAATGGCATCAATATCAGCATGAAGTTTTAGCTTTTATTGATGGTCAAAAAGTTCCTGTGCCTTTTAACTTAAATAGCTTGCAAGCCCTATTACCTCCGTCCTTGGCTAATTCATTAGAATTGAAGCTGATTAAACGTTTTGGCTACGGTGTCAAAGTGCCCATTCTGGAATTAAGAACTATTGATGACAGTGAACTCAAGTTTTTAGCTGATTTTATTTACGAAAAAATTTTTGTAAATTACACGGCTAAACAATGGGGCAAAAAACCTGAGGAAATTTCTGCTGAAGTGACAGGTCGAGTGCCTGTACATATCTCTCGCGATAATCGCTATTTTCAAGATAAATACCAAGCTATACCCAAACTGGGTTATACCAAAGTGTTTGAAAATATGCTAAATCAGCCTAACATCGGCCTATTGTTAAATACTGATTTCAAGGATATTTTTAAGATTGATTTTGATTCTGGCAAAATGCACTTTATGGATAGCGAATTTAACGGTCAATTAATCTTTACTGGACTCATTGATGAATTATTTGACAGCCGTTTTGGAGAATTACCTTACCGCTCACTTAATTTTAAATTTCAACATTTTACGACCAACCAATATCAAGAAAAAACCACCATTAACTACCCCAATGATTATGATTTTACTCGCATCACCGAGTTTAAACATATCAGTCAGCAATCCATATCTGGCACGACTATAGTTAAAGAATTCCCCCAAGACTTTGATCGGCACAATCCAGCCATGAATATTCCTTACTACCCAATTTTTACACCTGAGAATAAACAAAAACTTGATCAATATATTTCATTTTCAGAACAATTTCCTAATATTACTTTAGTAGGCCGTTTAGCTGAAAATCGTTATTATGATATGGATGATATAGTCGCTAGATCTTTACAGGTCTTTACTGATGATTTTTCCAACTTGTAACTTACTTTTTACCTTTAGTTAATGCATAAATCAAGCGTAAAAATTTCAAACTGTATTATTTTAACCTGCATACTATTTAGCAATCTATCTAACGCACAGATAATACCAAAAATTATTGGCGGAATAACTTCTGATTCAGATGCCTGGCCATGGATGGCAGGCTTACTAGACAAACAATCTGATCAATTATTTTGTGGTGCCAGTTTAATTGCCAAAAAATGGGTATTAACGGCAGCCCATTGTGTTATTAATGAAAAAATCACAAATCTTGATGTCATCATTAATCGAAATCAATTAGATAGTAATCAAGGAGAACGCATATCTGTCAATCAGATAATCTTGCATCCTTTATATAATAATCAAACCTTTGACAATGATCTGGCCCTACTCAAGCTATCCACACCCTCAACATCTACCCCTATCAAACTATTATCTGCTTATACTTTTCAGGATAATGCAAAGAAATCAGCTATTGCACTCGGCTGGGGAACGCTGTCTACTACTTCTGAAATTTTTCCAACTCAATTACAACAAGTTGATTTACCTATTATTGATAACTCTAGCTGTTCTATGGCTATGGAAGACATTACCGAAAACATGCTATGTGCAGGCGATTTAAATGTAAAAAAAGATACTTGTTTAGGAGATAGCGGCGGGCCACTTATTGTTTTTGATGAAGAAAGCAATGCTTGGAAACAAGCGGGAATTACTAGCTGGGGACTCGGTTGTGCGGAACCGGATAGCTACGGCGTTTATACTCGAATTAAAAACTATGCTTCTTTTATATCGGATCATATTTGTACAAAAGATGAAACACCTGATCCAACTAGCCTATCACTAACTATTAATAAAAATAACGCCTCAGCTTTCTGGGGAGCTTCAAATAAGTCTTTAAAAAATAGAAATAAAGTGACTACTCAAAAGGCTGATTCAATAAAACAGCCACACACAATGCCCGCCCTTGCTAGAACACCTCTTCAATCAAGATCAACTTCTGTAACGTCGTCGACTAACATTACTGGCTTTCGCTTAAATTATGCATCCTTTCCAGAAGCGCAGGTTATTTATAGCCTTGATATGAATCATTTGACTGAATTTTCAGTTAAACTTGAATCAGGTAGTGCTTTCTATGTTGCTATTACTAGCTATATTGGCAATTGTATTAGTGAGTTTTCTAATATTGAGCATTTTACAATTGATTAATTTGCGGCTTAATGGTGGAAAGCGCTATTGCTTTTCCACCCTACGTGCTTTATTTGTGATGCCTGGTTCGATAAACTTAATTTTATT
>CAYNRB010000061.1:0-15320 GCA_964399475.1 uncultured Methylomarinum sp. | reverse complement strand
CTAAGTGAAATAGTAATTTTTGTATTTTTATTTTTTAAAGCCAATTCAGAGGGAGACGGTAAAAAGTCTGTTACCAATTTAAACTCACCAATAGGCTCATTGCTATATTGAATTTGTTTGCTCATAAGTTTTTTTGCCTTTTCGCCAATAACCTGCACCGAAAATTCGGATACACCCAGAACGATAAGTAAAACGAACAGTTAGAATTCCTGTTTTATCTTGATTCAAACCAAAACAATAATAACGATTTTCTTATTGACTATGAATTAAGTCTTCAGCAATTACACGCTTTTCATCCGTAAACGCATATTGAGCTTTATTAAAGGAAACTTCATGTTTTTGCTGGTTTTCAATATTTTTTGACTCATCCCATTCAAAGTTTGATTTACTCATAAGGTGGTTTCCAACAATAAATAGTCCAAACTTTCTTGTCTTTTTGTTCCTGATCAAACAATCTCAATCGTTACGTAGAATAACTAAGTACCCAAGTATAATTAATTTAACTAATTTTACGCAGGATTTTTTTTCATATTCAGTGTTGCATAAATAGGCGCATAGCGAGCTACGTAACTATTTATGCAACGCTGAAGATGAAAAAAAAGACCAGTAAAATGTTAAATTAATTATGCTTGGGTACTTATGCGCCTCTTGAGATTGTTTAATCAGAAACAAAAACCCTACGCAATTCTGGCATATTTATTGTTGGAAGCCACCTAACTACAGAGTAACAAATGGATGGCTATTTATCCATATTTTTAAATGCTAACCAGTAATTCTAAGGTTTCCGTATATTATCCCTGCAAAACCAGCTGGGCAATTAAGCGACTGACCCTTTATACTAAATTTTTACCAAGCACCCAAGGTTCCATGTTATGCAGTGATATTAATTGCAGATCAAACTGGTAAGCCCATTCCAAAAACTCATTTTATAACCAACAACTCAACCAAAACTCGCTCATATATCGCAGATAAAACCTCCAAATCATCTAGTCCAACACACTCATTTATTTTATGAATAGTTTCATTCAATGGTCCTAGCTCTAAAACCTGTGCGCCTGTAGGTGCAATAAATCGTCCATCTGAAGTGCCGCCACCCGTATCATCCAGTGTTTCAAAGCCAGTTACTTGTTTGATGGCCGCATGGGTTGCATCTATTAATTCGCCTTGTTCTGTCAAGAATGGATTGCCTGATAATCGCCATTGCAAATCGTATTTAAAATCATGTTTATCAAGAATAGCAATAGTACGTTGTTTGATGGTGTTCTCATCCAATTCGGTACTGAATCTTAGGTTGAATTGTACTTCTACCTGTCCGGGGATAATATTTTCGGCTCCGGTTCCTGAATTGATATTTGAGAATTGCAGACTGGTAGCTGGGAAAAATTGATTGCCTTCATCCCATATTTCTTCAGTTAATTCTTTTAATGCTGGGGCAAAAGTATGGATAGGGTTTTCGGCTATTTCTGGATAGGCTACATGTCCTTGAATACCAAGTATGGTTAATTTTGCACAAAGCGAACCTCTGCGCCCTACTCTTATTACATCAGCAATTTTTTTATCACTGGAGGGTTCACCTACTAGACACCAATCTATTTTTTCATTGCGTTTTTCCAGTACTTCAACTACTTTAATGACACCATTGGTTGCGATACCTTCTTCGTCGCTGGTGATCATCATTGCAATGGAGCCTTTATGATCGGGGTGATTGGCTATGAATCTTTCTAAAGCGGTTATGAAACAGGCAATACCACCTTTCATATCCGCTGACCCTCGACCATACAGCTTCCCCTCTTTTATTGTGGGTTCAAAAGGTGGGGAAATCCATTGATCCAATGGGCCAGGGGGAACCACATCGGTATGGCCTAGAAATGTTAATAGTGGTTTTTCTTTGCCTCTTCTTAACCAGATATTTTGAGTGTCTTCAAAGTTTAAACGTTCTTCAATAAAGCCTAGTTTGTTTAGGCGTTCTGCTATGACATCCTGGCAACCTGCATCTTTAGGCGTGACTGATTCTCTACTAATCAGGTCTTTTAATAGACTTAATGTTTCACTCATAATTTGTTCTGGTAGTTTTTTTCAGTAAATCCAATAATCATGGTTTTCCCTGTATCTAATAAAGGGCGTTTGATCAATGTTGGGGTGGCCAGCATAAATTGTAGTGCGGTTTCTTTTGAGATGGATAATTTTTGATCCTCATTGAGTTGACGCCAGCTTGTGCTACGTTTGTTGAGTATGGATTCCCAGCCTAATACCGCTTCAAACGATTCAAGTAATTCTAGTGTTAGACCTTGTTTTCGATAGTCGTGAAACTGATAGTCTAGGTTATTATTGTCCAGCCAGTCTTTAGCTTTCTTTACTGTGCTGCAATTACTTATGCCATAAAGTATCATTATTTCATAACTCGCTATTTAATAATTCTTCAATACTGGGTAGCTGTTTGTCATTACGTCGGTAGCTTTTATAAAAATCCAGAAATTCCATAAAGGCTTGTTCCAGATCTGAGAGAAGTTCTTCTTCGTTTTCTTTGTCATCTACTGATAGTTCAGGAGAATCTAGGTATTCTTTTTGTAATGCAATTTCACTGTTTAAAGATAAAATTGCGTAGATAACGGCATTACTGGATAGTGATTCGGACATGGGCTGGTGTTAGTTTGATGAAGGTTTGTTGAACATGATGCCATTCGGGCAAGTAATTAAATTGACTTGATGATCTTAGGAAAATTAGTTAAAGCAATTTATTAAGAAAACTTTGTTTGTGGGATAAATTAGGATGATGTTTCCAGGATCTACATGGGGATGGTAATTGAGAGGGACGCGGGAGCGTCCAAGAATAAGTTCCCACGGAGACCGTGTGAACTATTAAACTGGGTTGCTCCCGATGCTTTTCAAGCAATTAGTCACGTAACAGTTCATTCAAACCAGTTTTACTACGCGTTCTTTCATCAACCTGTTTGATGATCACTGCACAATATAAACTGTAAGTGCCATCTTTTGAGGGTAAATTACCCGGTACAACTACTGAACCCGCAGGCACTCGACCGTATATGATTTCGCCTGTCATACGATTAAATATTTTAGTACTTTGTCCAATATAAACACCCATAGAAACAACAGCACCTTCTTCAACTATCACACCTTCAACGATTTCAGACCGAGCACCAATAAAACAATTGTCTTCAATAATAGTTGGCCCTGCTTGTAATGGCTCTAGTACACCACCGATTCCAACACCGCCAGAAAGATGCACATTTTTGCCAATTTGAGCACAAGAACCTACCGATGCCCATGTATCTACCATGGTGCCACTATCTACATAACCGCCAATGTTAACAAAAGAAGGCATTAAAACGGCGCCCGGTGCAATGTAAGCACCATGTCGTACCACGGCATTAGGTACAATACGAACCCCTCCCTTTACAAAATCTTCCGGTGTATGGGTAGAAAATTTTGCTTCTACTTTATCGTAATAGCGAGTGTTTCCACCTTCTATTACGCGGTTTTCGTTAATTTTAAAAGACAGTAAAACCGCTTTCTTTAACCATTGGTTGACGATCCATTTCCCACTGGTTTTTTCAGCCACTCTGGCTTCACCGCTATCCAGTAGATTAATCGCATCTTCAACCGCAGAACGTATTTCTGCTGATACAGTTGCGGGTGAGATTGCAGAACGGTTTTCAAAAGCGTCGTTTATTATGTTTTCTAGGTTTGACATAGGTTTTAATTTAAAGTATTGATAAATTGTGTAATGTGATGGGCGGTTTTTTTACATTCTTCTTAAGTTGAAACTAAGGCAATTTAGAGATGAATATGTTGGGATTGATTTCTTCGGATTGACGTAAAAAAGCTCTCCAGTAAAACGGCTAATATGTTCTTGCTTAAAGAGTGGAACTAAATTTCCAATCACTTATTGATGTTTTTTTAAGACAATAACAGCCTGGAAAAAAACAATATCTCTCTGATTCAACGGACAGGAATGACCTGAGTTTCTTCAAAGATCTCTTTCAGGAATATTAAAATGTTGGCTATCGCAATTCTCAGTTGTAGGATGGCTTGTTTCACTTGGAAAAGGGGTAACCGATCTAAATTCGGATTCATTTATTGACTACAACCTGGTTTTTTACCAATGGATTGTGCTTGCTGATAAAATTTCATAGCAGTCGGCATATGTTCAGATAATTCTTTGATCCGGGTATCATGAGAGGGATGAGTCGACATGAATTCAGCCGATTGCTGTCCTTGACTGGCTGCAGCCATTTTTTGCCATAGACTGATGCTTTTCCGAGGATCAAAACCAGCTTTTGCCATTAAATCCAGACCGATAATATCTGCTTCACTTTCATGCGTTCTACTAAAGGGTAAAATGATACCGTATTGAGCGCCAACTCCCAGTGAACCTAGAGCAAGCTTACCCATAGTTGATGAAGGCTGGCTAACCGCAGCGATTAATGCAACACTTCGTTTAAGCGCTGTTTTTTGTGACATGCGTTCATTACTATGGTGAGCAATCACATGTCCCACTTCATGACCAATAACCGCAGCCAGTTCATCCGGACTATCCACCAACAAAATTAGTCCAGTATGTACACCAATTTTGTTGCCAGGCAGGGCAAATGCGTTCAATGTCTCATCAGAAAAAACTACAACTTCCCAGTCTCCACCTGTTTCGGCAGTAATTGCCTGAGCGATGCAAGTAACCAATTTATTGTGTTGCGAGTCTGTACTTATTTTATTATTGGTTTTTAATTGATTAAAAGCCTGAAGCCCCATTTCATTTAATTCGTTATCAGGCATCATGAGTAACTGTGACCGACCTGTAGGGCTAGTAGCACAGGAGATTAATGTAAAACAAAGCAGAAGCAGGACTATTTTTTTCATAAATAAGACAGGTCTTTGATAAGTATGCGACATTTTAGCGTATTTTTAGCTATATATATAGGTTAGGCTATTTGGGTCTTTGCGATTAGTAATGAAATAAATACAAACCTGTGAATTAAGTCAGGGTTTGAGAAGGCAAGGTAGGCTTTCGATTTTTCAAAATACATCGTGGAAATCAGAAAAAGTGGAGAATTTGACATAAGATTTCTGCTATGTCAGAAACACCATGACTATTTGACATAGCGAAGTGCTAGCGATAAGATTCTGTGATTAAAAAATTAGTCATTTAAAATGATGCGGTATGGTATAAACAACAATACCCGTATAAAACTATTTCTCCCTCCTTTATAAATCACACTAAGTTTTTTCTGAAGTGGAAAATGAACTGCTATTCAGTATTTTTTAAACTTGAATTAGATACAGTCGGCATACCCTGAAAATATTCTTCCAAAATGGCGCTACAAACTTGTTGATAAGAATCATTATTCAATTTCACCCACAAATTAGTCACAAAATATCCATAAGGCATTACAGGGCCATGCTCTGAATAAGGGATGTCGTTATAAGGAATGCTTGCATTATGATGGTGCTCAATATGATTGGATAATCCAACCAATGCATACTTAGTTAAACTGGATTGGTTAACCCAGGCCAGAGTATTTCTTGTTTTCCCCCGCCCCAATCCCCAGTGTTGATAATAATTTATGGTTTCGAGTAAACGAACCCCAGTTAGAGCCTGGTAGAGAAAAATAAACACGGCTGCCCAGCCAAAAAACACACCAATCAACAATACCAGCATGAATTCTATGATCAATCCTTGCAATACCGAATTTGCAAGCATTTTGTAGTGGTATAGGGGGATTTGGGTAAGATTGAGACGTTCCAGCTCTGAATTCCAGGCATATTTGAAATGGCTGACAGTGACTCTTTTCCAATAGGCTTCAAAACTCTCATTCATTCGGGCTGTTGCTATGTCCTCTGGAGTTGCTACGCTTATATGATGACCTCGAAAATGGGCAATAACAAAATGTTCATAGCAAACACTGTATAACAGCAACCGGCCTAAAATACGCATATGAAGCCTGGGTCGGTGTATAAGCTCATGCGCCACTATAATGGCCGAACTGCCTGAGGTGGTTCCCACCAATATTCTCATCACAAGTAGATTAACTACAGATGTCATGATTTCCTGCATTGAATTCCATTGCATTTGACTGGCAACAATCACCAGTAAACTAATAATTAGGAATTGCATGAAAGTTAATCCATAAATAATTAAATCATAAAAAATTTCATTTCTAATTTTTGGCTTGGTACTGGCATTGGCTATTGGGCTCAACCAATCTATAAGGATTATAATCCAAAGTGGAAGTGTCCAAGCGAGAGCAGAAACGGAATCATGCGGACCTGTATATAGGAACCAGGCTACGCAAAAAGGGAAAACAAAACTGGATAAATATTTAAGATGATTAAACATTATTGGTTTTTATTTAGGCTTAAAAGCTAATTATACCTTTATACTTGGCTTGAATTGCAGAGCTTTGAAACGAACAAAATTAAAAATTTATTTTCAAAACAATTTGCTCTATCTATGATGTTTTGGGTGAGTAGCTTCAGATGTAGCTAAATGCATTCACCTGAATAACGGTAGAACTGACTTTAGTCCAATACAGACTTGAACTCTGGAAAACTCTGCCCTCCTTTGATTTTTACCCTGATAATTTAGAACAAGAGAGACACTTATGCAATTTCGTACTGGTTTATTTTTATTCATGATTTTGTTTTGTTTGCCTGCTCTTTCATTAACTACCAATCCTGAAAAACCCGCTATCAACTGGCGTGATTATAATGTCAATGCTTTTGAGATTGCTAAAAAACAAAACAAATTTATTATTTTAAATTTGGAAGCTGTCTGGTGTCACTGGTGTCATGTTATGGATGCTAAAACTTATGTTGATCCGAATGTGGTTAATATAATTAATCAACATTTTATTGCAGTTAAAGCCGATCATGATGCTCGTCCTGATCTGGCCGAACGTTATCGGGATTGGGGCTGGCCAGCAACCATAATATTAGCTTTTGATGGAACAGAAATTATTAAGCGAGCAGGATATATTGCGCCAGAAGAAATGGTTAATCTATTAAATCAAGTCATTAATAATCCTAAACCAGAGGGAACCCAGCTAAGCCTACCTAAAAAGTTTTCAAACTCTCCGCGTTTAAAACCAGAAATCAAGCAAATACTCATACAAAGGCATATTGATACTTATGATAACAAAGTAGGCGGATTAGCGATTCCACAA
This sequence comes from uncultured Methylomarinum sp., assembly GCA_964399475.1. GTDB lineage: Bacteria > Pseudomonadota > Gammaproteobacteria > Methylococcales > Methylomonadaceae > QPIN01. The sequence goes on along the minus strand of CAYNRB010000061.1, from coordinate 8,142 downwards.
AAATTTCTAGATCAGGATTCAGTCGAATGGGATTTATTTCTGAGCGGTAAAGCGGATAAGCAAGCTGATCAGCGCGTCCGACAAACGCTGGATGCAGCCATGCAGTTAATTGACCAGGAATTTGGTGGTGTTTATCAATATTCAACAGGATATAGCTGGAATCAGCCACATTACGAAAAAATAATGAAAACTCAGCATCGTTTTCTTGTTGTGTATTCGAAAGCCTGTAAACAATTAGCTGAATTAAAATATTGTCAGGCGGCTCGTCAAGTTGCCAGCTATTTAATGGAATTCATGCGCAGTGATAACAATGGATTTTATACTAGTCAGGATGCCGATTTAACCCAAGGTGTAAAAGGACTGGATTATTTTTCATTAACACGAAAACAACGTTTAAAAAAAGGTTTACCGCGAATTGATAAACATCAGTATGCAAGTGAAAATGGCCTGGTAATTGATGGTTTAGCTGCGCTTTATATGGCTACTCAAGAAAAAAAATGGTTAACACATGCATTGCAGGCTGAAGAATGGGTCTGGAAAAACAGGCGTTATGCAGATGGGGGATTTCGACACGATAAAATAGATCAGGCGGGACCCTATCTAAGTGATACTTTATCAATGGGACGTGCCTATCTTGGTCTTTACCATGCCACGGCGAATGAAAGATATCTCACACGAGCAAGGAAAGCCGCTACATTTATTGCTCGCTATTTTCGTCATGATTCTGCTGGATTAGTCAGTGCTACAGATAACGGTACGCCAGTAAAGCCTCTCCCACAAATTGATCAGAATATTCAAGCAGTTCGTTTTTTTATTGGCTTATATTCATTAACTAAAGAAGCTGAACTTTTAGCAATAATAGAACATACCAATCGCTATCTTGTGACTCGGGAAATTGCTTTAAGTAGACTCACCGAAGCAGGGTTGTTACTAATAGATCAAGAGTGGAAATAATCATTAATCCCATATCCTAATGAAAACCAGCAATCAAAGTGAAATTATGTGTAAAATCAAGTGAATATTTAACTGGAAAATATGCTTACTTATAATATTATCGACCATAAGAGGTGTATTATATGAATTATGGATATGTGTATACTTCGCTCGGTCACGGTTGTTGAATTAATAGCGAGTTGGTTTTTGTCGATAGCTAGGCGCAAACGGGCACATAGCAGGCTACGCAACTGAGGTGTACAGGCTTGAAACTAATACTGATTAATTAACATCTCCTTAATAATGTAGGTTGGGTTACGTTATCGCGCTTCGCTTGATAAGCTAACCCAACTTACATCTATAGCATTGTGAAGTAAACAGTATTTGACTGTAGATGTTTTTTTATAGTTTCCTGACAATATTTTAGGATTAATTTTCTGCAAACAAATCTAGCCAGTTGTTAAAAAATTTAGTCTTGCTTTCAAAGCTGTAATCAATGGAGAATTTATTATGTTAGCTCAAACACACTACCAATTAAAACGATCATTATTATCTTTTATTTTGGTTTCGTTGCTTAGCCATTGTGCCTACATCCCTTTTTATCAAGATTCTCTTTATGATCGGTTGGGTGGAATGGATGCAATAACAGCCGTGGTTGATGACTTGATTAATAATATTGTAGAAGACGATAGAATTAATCATTTCTTTGCAAACAGTGATTTAGATGAATTTAAAGGATTGCTAAGTGATCAAATTTGCGAAGCTGCAGGTGGGCCTTGTGTTTATAAAGGCGCGGACATGCTTTCTTCGCATGAAGGACTAGAAATTAGAGAATCTGATTTTTCTGCGTTGGTAGAAAATTTGATCAAAACCTTAGATAAATTTGCGGTTCCTGAAACAGAAAAGAATGAATTATTAGCCTTATTAGGTTCAATGCAAAATGACATTGTTGAACCGGAACAATCTCTCTATAAGCGCCTGGGTGGAATAGATGCAATAAAAGCCGTGGTTGATGACATGACAAATAATGTTGTAGCAGATGATAGAATCAATCATTTCTTTGCAAACAGTGACCTAGATGAATTTAAAGGCTTACTAGTTGATCAAATTTGCGAAGCGACAGGTGGGCCTTGTGTCTATAAAGGCGCGGATATGCTCTCCTCGCATGAAGGTCTGGAAATTAGAGAATCTGATTTTACTGCACTGGTAGAAAATCTGATTAAAACCTTAGATAAATTTTCTGTCCCTGAAACTGAAAGAAATGAATTGCTGACTTTTTTGGGTTCATTGAAAAATGATATTGTTGAACCTGATAAGAAGGATTCAGCAATAAAACCAGTTACACCGCTTTTAACAGAGAAACAATCAGTAACTTCATTAAAACCCGCATCAAAAATTGTGCCAAAATCCATTAAGTCGGTTACTCCCCAATCTACAAAACGGCCTACTAGCAAAAAAACCATCAAGGCAATAGGCAACGTATCTGTTCCTGCAATAGGACGAGTAAAAGGGCTGATAAATATTTTAGGAGCCTCTAACAAAAAGAAACCGCCAAATGATGCCATTATCGTACTTGAATCAATGGAGTCAGATTTTAAATTTAAAAAAGTCAGCCAGCAATCTCATGTTGTTGAGATGGAGAAAAAAGTTTATCGTCCGGCTCTGATTTCAATAAAAACTAATGACAGTATCGCTTTCCATAATTTAGACAAAATAAAACACAATGTTTTTTCTGTATCTAAAGGAGCCAGTTTTGATTTAGGCACTTATCGAGCAGGGAAACGTCCTGCCATTCGGTTTAAAAAAACCGGTCTGGTAAAAGTCTATTGTAATATCCATCCTAAAATGGCTACTTTTATCATGGTAACCGATAGCCCATTTCATCAGGTAACTAAAACCAATGGAAGCTTTGATTTTCAAGCGGTGCCGGTGGGAAAATATAAACTTAGCGTCTGGAGTATTCGGGGTAATTTAGAGCGAATAATTGAAGTTAAAGAGAATCAAAGTATTTTGCATGATATTACTCTAAATACAAGCCAGTTTATTTTAAAACCCCACTTGAATAAAAAAGGTTTGGCCTATCCTAAAAAACCAAAACGTATTGATAGTCCGGATGACGATGAGGAAGATTTTTAATGAATGTTGAAAATACCAGGGTTAATTTTGGAATAAGACCCAAATTATTCCTTTTTGTATTAATCAGTTTTAGTCTGCTAATGGCCATTATTATCTGGCGGATTGAAGTTGAAGCCGAGCAAATTACCAGCGAATCTATTCAACAGCAATTGCAACGTTCTTCTGTAATAGTGCGTAGCGATCAGGAAAACCGCTATCGTACTATTCAGGAAACAGCGATCAGTCTTGCTCGTGATGGCCGTATTCTTCCCCGTGTATTTGAAGAGGACTCAGAAACATTACAGGATTTAACCGGAGAACTACAAGAAGCACTTGAATTTGATATTCTTATTTTCACCAATGAACGAGGTGAAATTATTGCCCGTTCAGATAAACCTTCTGCTATTGGCCGCTCTCTTCAAGGGCGTAGCTCTTTGTTTGATACTGCCTTATCTGGTAAGGAAGCACATGGCATCATGTTAAGCAAAGGACAATTACTACAAATTGTTGCAGTTCCTATTTTTGATAATGTTGCCCTGGATATTATTCGTGGAACTATTGCACTGGCCTATCAACTTTCCCCTCAACGCGCTCGTGACATCAACCAGCTTACCGACAGCGAAATCGGTTTTTTTACCTTGAATAAAAATAAAAAAACCGGCTTGTCGGAACCTATTAACACTTTTTTTACAGCGCCTAATTTAGCGGCACCTGTTACAGACTATCTGGTTAAAAATTCTCAATTATGGAAAAATTTGATGGAAAACCAGTCAGAATCTCTTAAAATAACTTTTACTATTGATCAGGAAAGGTTCCATGGAATACTTTATCCATTAATTCGGAATGGTGGTGGAACTTTAGGTTTTGTGATTACCCTAAAATCTCGTACAGAGCTTTTACAGCCCTTTAAATCAATTCAAAAGCAAGTACTAGTAGTTGGCAGTATTTGTCTGTTTATTGCGTCATTATTTGCATGGCTTATTGCCCATCGAATCACTCGTCCTATTTTTTCACTGGTTTCAGTTGCCAATCGAATTCAAATGGGTGATTATCCCGAACCTGATGCCAAGTTCTATCAAAAAAGTGATGAAGTAGGACTGCTTTATCGCGCCATCATAAAAATGGGTAAAACCTTAAAAGATAAGGTTGAACTTGAAAACTATCTGTCTCAAGTTTCTATCAGTTTAGATGGTGAAAAACTACAACAAACTGAATTACAGGAACTAGTTGAGCAATCGACGATTAAAAATCTTATTGATAAGAGCGATGCGGAATTGAATATTGATGAACTATCCCAGTCGCTTGATCGCACCACACTTATTATTGATAATACCAATCTTAATCTTGAAGATGTTGCTCAAAATTTATTATCTAAAGATGAGTTCACAGAAAAAAGCGAACCCCTGACCCTAGGAAGCTGCTTTGCAGGACGCTACGAAATCCTCAAACTCATAGGCAAAGGCTCTATAGGCAGTGTACAGCTGGTGAATGACCTGGACTTAAACGAAGAGGTGGCACTTAAAATATTTTTTAACCGGAATCTGCAAGGAGATGAGCTGAACCGTTTTAAGGAAGAAATCCGTCTTGCTCGCCGTATTACTCACAGAAATATTGTGCGTACTTTTGATTTTGGCGTCTGGCAAAACCGTTACTACATCACCATGGAATATATTTACGGTTTTGACCTGAATAATCTGATTCAAAATCGCGGTAAACTCAGTCCCGAAATTGCAATTATTATGGGGCGACAAATTTGTTCGGCAATTATAGCTGCCCATAACGAAGGCATTATTCACCGGGACTTAAAACCAACCAATATTATTATTAACAAGCAAGGCGTGTTAAAAATAATGGATTTTGGTTTAGCCATTCAAATAAAAACACCTTTTAGTGCTGGCCTACAAAGTGATGATTCACATGAAAGTATTACTGGCATTGCCGGAACTCCTCGCTATATGGCACCGGAACAGTTTGAGGGAACAGAACTGGATGTGCGAACTGATATCTATGCCATAGGCGGGATTTTATATTTTATTCTGAGCGGGGAATCACCTTTTAATGGAAAAAGCTATGCGGAATTATCGGAACTCCATCGTTTTAGCCCGTCGCCTCATATTTCAAAATTGGTAGACAATGTTCCCACTGGACTGGATGCGATCATATATAAAGCGCTGGAAAAAGATAAGGATTCTCGTTTTCAAACAGTAACGGAGTTCCATAATGCATTAATGTCGGTAAATTAGCCATGCTATTAAAATGAGTTGAAAAATAATAACAGACTTAGCCAAACACATTCGTAGGTTGGATTAGTTTATTAAGCGTAGCGCATAACGTAACCCGACATTTATAAAGGGTACAGTTTATTCAAGCAGATATTTCGATTAGTTATAGTTATCTCAACAAAAGTAAAGGTTTATTAGTATTAAGCAACATCTTATGAGTAAAACTACCTAATAACATATCATGCATTCGTGTATGGCTAAAAGCGCCCATAATAGTTAAATCTATATCCTGTTGCTGCTGATAATCACATAACTCATTTTCTGCCTTACCTTTTAATTTTGCGGTAATAACTTCAAAACTGTCAGAAGTTTTTAGTTTATTCGATGCCTGTTTAAGTAGCTTAGCCGCAGTATCCTGGTTTTTGTTTACGCAGACTAGATGGCACACTAAACCTTTTAATAGCAGACTGGATGCAACCATATCAATCGCTTTCTCGGCTACTGCACTTCCATCATAAGCAACCATAATGCGTTCAGGTTTTTTAAACTTGCCATTGACAATTAAAATGGGTCGATGCAATGAACGGATAATGGCTTCTATTTTAGCGCCTATTTGATGAGTCTGATTATCATGAACCTGACCTCGTAGTCCAAGAACCAACACACGAATATGATCTTCCAGCTCTATCAGGGTTTCAATTAAGCCACCATGACGTTGCGTGCAAAGCGGATCATTGATGCCATTTTCCTGAACACGTACTTTTGCCGCTTCTAACATGATTTTACCTTGTTGCATTTTTAATTTGCTTTGCTGCTGTTCAAGGTTAGTGATCTCCTCCATGATATGTTCTTGACTTCCCAAACCTATATTGCCTGAATAATTAGAAGTTACCGATGTTTCATGATGGTGATTAATGGTGTGCAAAAGCTTTAACGGCGCATCTATCTGCTGGGAAACCCAGCTGGAATAATCACAAACTGCTTCAGTAAGTGATGAGCCGTCAATACAGGCAAGTACGTTATTGTCATTACCTTGTTTGGTTTCCATTAGTGACCGCCCATAATTTTTTCAATTTCTTCAGGGTTATCGTGTATGCCAAAGCGATCGATAATTGTTGAGCTGGCTTCATTTGAACCTATCAATTCAACATCAGCCCCTTCTCGTCGAAACTTTATAACCACTTTATCTAATGCGGAAACAGCTGAAATATCCCAGAAATGTGCATGAGTTAAATCAATGATGATTTTATCAACCGCCTCTTTAAAGTCAAAGTTAGCAACGAAACGATCGGCGGAATTAAAAAAAACTTGTCCGTGCACTTCATAAGTACGGGTTTCAGTTTTCTCATCTAGCACTGAATTTACATACATAAAATGACTGATTTTGTTGGCAAAAAATAATGCGGCCAACAACACACCGACAAGCACACCCAAAGCCAGATTATGTGTCCAGACTACGACAATAACAGTTGCCAACATGATTATATTGGCAGATAAAGGATGCTCTTTCAAATGAATAAAGGAATCCCAACTGAAAGTACCTATAGAAACCATAATCATTACAGCAACCAGGGCTGCCATGGGAATTTGCTTAATCCATTCATCCATAAACACCACCATTACCAATAAAAAGCAGCCAGCAACCATAGTTGATAGTCGTCCACGCCCACCAGATTTAACATTAATAATAGATTGACCGATCATCGCACATCCTGCCATGCCACCCATTAACCCAGCACCAATATTTGCAATACCCTGAGCTTTACATTCCCGATTTTTTTCACTGCTTGTATCGGTCAAGTCATCGACTATAGTTGCAGTCATTAATGATTCAAGTAGACCAACCACTGCCAATGGTACTGAATATGGCAATATGATTTGCAAAGTTTCCCAGGTCAGAGGAACCTCAGGCCAAAGAAAAATCGGCAATGTATCGGGTAAATCTCCCATATCACCTACGGTACGGATATCCATAGGAAAATATATAGACACACCCGTTAACACAATAATACATACTAAGGGAGATGGAAGAATTTTACCTATAAATGGTAAATAGGGGAATAAATAGATAAAGCCCAACCCCGCTGCAGTCATGGCGTATACATGCCAGGTTACATTGGTTAATTCGGGTAATTGTGCCATAAAAATCAAAATGGCTAGCGCGTTGACAAAGCCTGTTACCACCGAGCGAGAAATAAAACTCATCAAACTTCCCAGTTTGAAATATCCAGCAATAATTTGTAACAAGCCTGTTAGCAGTGTTGCAGCCAATAAATATTGCAATCCATGATCCTTAACCAGAGTGACCATCAACAATGCCATAGCACCTGTTGCAGCAGAAATCATCCCAGGACGACCGCCAATGATAGCCGTAACAAATGCTATACAAAAAGAAGCGTACAAACCAACTTTGGGATCAACACCCGCAATAATGGAGAAGGCGATGGCTTCTGGAATCAGAGCTAATGCTACAACCGTGCCAGCGAGTATATCGCCACGGATGTTGCCTAGCCAGTCTTGTTTTTTTGATAATAAGAGCATGTAATTTAATAGAAGGGAATCTAAGGGGGAGTTTATGGTCGCGTAGAATAGCATGTTAATCTTTTATTATCAAGTACTTAGTAGATTTTAGGATAATTTTAGATTTAATGGATGCCTGAAATGCGGTTAAATTGAAAGCATTGTAAAAAAATGTTCGCCTATCAACTATAAAATTCACATGGTTTGTGATTAAATATTTGTCGCCTATTGCCTATCTGATAAGATCAGGCGCTTGATCATTGAGAGAGGCTAATTTGCCATTCTATTATCAATTTATCTTAGGTAACGCGCAATAAATAACCTACCAATATTGCGACGTATTTTTGTTTGC